>NZ_BAAGGP010000050.1:0-21335 GCF_054658615.1 Pseudolactococcus yaeyamensis | reverse complement strand
AACACCTAAAAAGCCTGAACCTCCCAAAACA
Organism: Pseudolactococcus yaeyamensis; assembly: GCF_054658615.1. NCBI lineage: Bacteria > Bacillati > Bacillota > Bacilli > Lactobacillales > Streptococcaceae > Pseudolactococcus > Pseudolactococcus yaeyamensis. Next base: position 21,304 of record NZ_BAAGGP010000050.1, on the reverse strand, counting down.
CCAGAAACACCTGCTAAACCCAATCTACCCATGACAGGCGAACAAACAGCGATTATCGGTTCAGTTGTCGGTGGACTGCTTGTATTATCTATCACTATCTACAAGCACAAGGTCATTATCCAAGCTCTAGCAAGCGTTAAGGATAAAATCAAGAAGTAGACCCTAAACACAAAAATAGGGGCATTAGAAAGCCTAGAATGAGTTTCTAGGTGGCGTATCTTAGTTTAAAGGTAAAACCACTTATCCAAGTGATTATAGGTTCAACTCCTATGAGGTACATAAATTGAAAAAAGAAAGGGGGAGACCTATGGATATAAACAACTTTCCTGATATTCTGGTAGACAAAGAATATTTGATTGATAATTTTTTTCCATCATTCAAGCTGAAAACTTTAGAAAAGTACATGACAGATATTAGAAAAACGCCAGAATTTGAGCATATTTTAACACGTTCAAGCACACGAAAAACGCTAATCAATCCGAAAGGCTTTTTTTTATATCTCAAATATAGAGAAAGCAAGATGTATCAGTAAAAATGGTATAATTAGTTTATTCAACTAATGATATACCAAGAAAGGTGGGTATATTGTTTTACAAAAAAACAAGTAACGGCAAGTATCGTTATTACGAAAAATATTATGACGAAAGTGAGGGTAAATGGAAACAAGCGACAATTACGCTAAATTCCAAAACCAGACAGGCACAAGGCGAAGCGAGACGAAAACTTGAAGCTAAAATCGAAAAGAAATTGTTGATAGGACTGGGCATTATTTCCGTTTCAGAATTGACCATCAAAGAAGTTTATGACGAGTACCAAAAAAAGCGAAAACAGGAGCTAAAAGACAGTACTTACTCAGAGCAGACTAGAGTATTAGAGATTGCATTCAAAGCTATTTGGGATAAGAAAATAACTAGCATTCCTAGCACGTATTTTCAACGATATTTCATGTTGCAAGACAATTCAACTTCTTATAAAAAATCACAACGAGATACTCTCAATCAGTATTTTAAGTATGCTTTAAAAGTGGGCTATATTACTGAAAACCCTATTGCTAAAGTTGAATTGCCTAGAAACAGAAAGACCCTTGAAGAATTGGAAAAGAAAAAGGCGAAATTTTTTTCACAATCTGAGATGGGTTTATTCATAAAAGCACTTAACACAAAACAGCGTGAAATACGAAAAAATCTATTAATTGAGTTTATGTACCTAACAGGAATAAGAATAGGCGAAGCGATCGGTTTATTGTGGGAAAATGTTGACTTGGATAACAAATTCATAGACATCAAGTACACGATAGATTACCATAGTGTCAGCCATAAGTGTTTTAAATTATCTAGTCCTAAAACTGCTAACTCTTACAGGAAAATTTCTATAAACAATAGGTGTGTTGAGATTTTAAAAACACTTAGAAAAATCAATAAAAGAATAAAAGTTAAAGACCCTAGATTTGTATTTATTGAAAAAAATGGTTATCTGGTATGTCCTGAACTTTTGAATATCTACTTGAAAAAATGCGGTAAAATTGCTAACATTAAGGATAAAGACTTTACTTGCTTCTCTAGCCACATGTTAAGGCATTCTCATATTAGTTTACTTGCAGAGCTTGGCGTTCCTATTAAGGCTATAATGGAGCGTGTAGGTCATGCGGATGAAAAGACGACTATTCAGATTTATACTCATGTAACAGATACAATGCGTGATGAGGTCAGTCAAAAAATGGAAGAAATCTCTTTTTGAAGAAAAGTAACCAAAAACTAACCAAAAATCTTGGTTAGCGTGGAGAATGTCAGAGAATATAGTAGGAAGTCAAACGCTACAAACCCTTTAAAATAGGGCGTTACAGAGGACATCAGAGAATGTGAGAGTATCTGATTTTTAAGGTTGTTAGAATGTAATGAAAATGTTTCATCGTAATGGAGGTGTCAATGTACGAGTTAGGTGATTTTGTTGAAATGAAAAAACCCCACGCTTGTGTTGTTAAATTAACTGGAAAAAAAGCTAATCACTGGGAAATTATCCGATTGGGTGCAGACATCAAGATTCGTTGTACCAATTGTGATCACATCGTCTTGATGGCACGCAATGATTTTAATCAAAAACTGAAAAAAATACTGAACTAAGAAAGGAGATTGAGCCGTTTTTTGCATTACTAACAGAACAGCTCAACATCTAAATTATGGCTTTAACAGCAGGCATCGTTGGTTTACCAAACGTTGGAAAATCAACTCTTTTTAATGCAATCACGCAAGCAGGCGCAGAAGCTGCCAACTATCCATTTGCAACCATTGACCCAAATGTCGGGACGGTCGAAGTCCCAGATGAGCGTCTCAATAAAATTACCGAACTCATCAAACCTAAAAAAACAGTGCCAACAACATTTGAATTTACAGATATTGCGGGCATTGTCAAAGGTGCCTCTAAGGGTGAAGGTCTCGGTAACAAATTTTTGGCCAACATTCGTGAAGTAGACGCCATTGTTCATGTGGTTCGTGCTTTTGATGATGAGAATGTCATGCGTGAACAGGGACGTGAAAGCGACTTTGTCGACCCATTAGCTGATATAGATACCATCAATTTAGAATTGATTTTAGCGGATTTAGAATCCATCAACAAACGCTACGCACGTGTTGAAAAAATTGCGCGTACTCAAAAAGATAAAGATGCTGTTTTAGAAGTTAAGGTTTTGGAAAAAATCAAACCTGTCCTTGAAGCTGGTAAGTCAGCGCGAACAGTTGATTTCGAAGACGACGAACAAAAGGTTGTCAAATCACTCTTTTTATTAACCACTAAGCCCGTTTTATATGTGGCAAATGTGTCAGAAGATGAAGTCGGTTACCCTGACAATATCAACTATGTCAAACAAATCCGTGACTTTGCAGCAACGGAAAACGCTGATACAGTAGTCATCTCAGCACGTGTTGAGGAAGAAATCGCTGAACTTGAAGAAGATGAAAAAGCAGAATTTCTTGAAGCAATTGGCCTAACAGAATCTGGTGTTGACAAGTTGACACAAGCCGCCTATCATTTACTCGGACTTGGCACTTACTTTACAGCAGGCGAAAAAGAAGTTCGAGCTTGGACTTTCAAACGTGGTATCAAAGCACCCGGTGCTGCAGGGATTATCCATTCAGATTTTGAAAAAGGCTTCATCCGTGCTGTCACCATGTCCTATGATGATTTAATCAAGTACGGGTCTGAAAAAGCAGTAAAAGAAGCAGGACGCCTTCGTGAAGAAGGTAAAGAATATGTTGTACAAGATGGTGATATCTTAGAATTCCGCTTTAATGTTTAATATCAAACGTCAAGAAGCTGAAATGTTAATTTCAGTCTTTTTGACGTTTACATACTTGTCAATTTAACGTAAAGATTGTATCAATATAATGTAAAAGGAGTATCAACATGACAAAAATGATAGTGGGATTGGGAAACCCCGGTAATAAATATGCCCACACCAAGCATAATATTGGTTTTGATGTTTTAGATGTTATCAGTAATCGCTTAAACCTCACTTTTAAACGTGACAAAACGTTCTTGGCAGATATTGCGGTTGGTTTTGTGAATGGTGAAAAGATCATTCTAGTTAAGCCAGTGACCTTCATGAATGAATCAGGCAAGGCTGTCAAACCACTCTTAGCTTATAACGGTCTAACATCAGATGATTTGGTTGTCATTTATGATGATCTTGATTTAACAGTTGGTAAACTTCGACTTCGTCAAAAAGGGTCCGCCGGTGGGCATAATGGGATCAAGTCGATTATCGCACACCTTGGTAAACAAGAGTTCAAACGTATCAAGGTGGGCATTGGCCGACCGAAACATGAGATGTCAGTAGTGAATCATGTTCTAAGTAAATTCGATCAAGAAGATAAAGTTGATGCTGACCTTGGCATTGTACGTGCTGCGGATGCCATCCAAGCTTTTATTGAAAATAATGATTTTAATCAGACAGGAAACCAATTTAACGGATGAAACTTACAGATTTACTTGCCAATAATCGTGCATTAACACAATGGCAGCGAGAACTTAATCAAAGTTCTCGTACATTATTTACAGGTATTCAGGGCACAATCAAAACGCTTTTAATGGCAACAGCTTTTGACAATCAACCTGATAAATATATCATCATCACAGATAGTCAGTATCATGCCAGTGAACTCTATAGTGATTTGTCAGAATTAGTTGGTGAAGCTAACGTTTTTCAATATTTTTCTGATGATAATATTTTTGCTGAGTATGCTATTGCTAGTAAAGAACGTCTAGCCTATCGCCTAGATGCCCTTTCTTTTTTACAAGACAAAGAAACGGATGGTTGTCTAATCATTCCGATTTTTGCTTTACGCAATTTACTACCTGACCCAGCCGTTTTTAAAACCTTTAATCTTCTTTTCACAGTTGGCAAAGAAATTGACAGTGATGAGCTTGTCAACCAGTTGTCAATCATTGGTTTTGAAAAAACACAACGTGTCATTGGTCCCGGAGAGTTCTCTAAACGAGGCGATATACTGGATATTTACCCATTAGATGCTGAAAATCCTATTCGAATTGAATTTTTTGGTGACGAAATTGATGGTATCAGATATTTTGATGTTGAAAATCAACGTTCTTTACAAGAACTTGATAGAATTACGATTAAACCTTCATCAGACTTTATTCTAAGTCCTACTGATTTTGAACGTGGTGTAACCTACTTGTCAAGTTTGACTGATTTAGATGACAACTTAAATTCTTATTTAGCTGAAATTATTGGTTCAGCAAAACACCAAAATTACCATGTTGATCTCAGAAAGTTTAGTGAATTTTTCTATGCCAAACAATGGACATTGCTAGATTATTTACCGAAACATGCCCCTATTTTTATTGATGACTTTCAAAAAATCAATGAAATGGATCATAAAATCACGCAAGAAACTGCGGAATTTATCTTATCTGAAAAATTACTCAATCGCTCTATTGACGGTATGCACTATTTAGCAGATAACAGCCATCAATTACGAACCTACAAACCTGCAACTTTTTTCTCAAATTTTCAAAAAGGCTTAGGCAATCTCAAATTTGATCTCTTACATAATTTTAATCAGCATAGTATGCAGGCATTTTTTGGTCAAATGCCTTTACTTGAAGTTGAGTTAACTCACTTTATTAAAACAGGTTATACTGTTGTTATTGCGATTTCAAAAGAAAAAGAAGCGAAGTTGACACGTAGTTTACAAAATGTTAATATCAATTTCACATTGACACGAACTGAACAATTACAACCAAATATTGTCAGCGTTGTCAATATGACCTTGACAAATGGTTTCAACTTACTAGATGAAAAAATAGCAGTTATTACTGAAGCTGAGATTTTTGGGAAAACAAAAAAACGTCGAACTAAGAGACTCAACATTACCAATGCTGAACGTCTACAAGATTATAACGAATTAGAAATCGGCGACTATGTCGTCCATCAAACACATGGGATTGGGAAGTATCTTGGACTAGAAACGATTGAAATATCAGGTATTCATCGAGATTATCTAACAATCCAATACCAAAATAATGACACCATTTCAATTCCTGTGGATCAGGTCGAACTACTTACTAAATACTCAGCGGGGGAAGGCAAACCGCCCAAAATCAATAAGCTCAATGATGGACGTTGGAAACGAACTGTCAAGTCTGTCAGTAAGCAAATCGAAGATATTTCAGAAGATCTGATTAAATTGTATGCGGCTCGTGAAAGTCAACGTGGCTTCGCTTTTTCACCTGACGATGACAATCAACATGAATTTGATGAGGCCTTTGCCTACACTGAAACTGATGATCAACTTCGCTCAGTGGTCGAAATCAAAAAAGATATGGAACGTGAACGCCCGATGGACCGCTTGTTAGTTGGGGATGTTGGCTTCGGTAAAACAGAAGTGGCCATGCGCGCAGCTTTTAAAGCCATCAATGACCATAAACAAGTCGCTATCTTGGTTCCGACAACTGTTCTAGCTGAACAGCATTATAATAATTTTCGAGAACGCTTTAATGACTTCGGGGTCAATATCGCAGTCATGTCACGTTTTCAAACTAAAAAAGAACAAGTCGATATTTTAGAAAAACTTAAAAAAGATCGGATTGATTTAGTCATTGGGACGCATCGTTTGCTTTCAAAAGATGTCATGTTTTTCGATCTCGGCTTGATGATTATAGATGAAGAGCAACGTTTCGGGGTCAAGCATAAGGAACGTTTGAAAGAGTTGAAAACACAAGTAGATGTTTTAACCTTGACTGCGACACCCATTCCTCGAACACTCCATATGTCTATGATGGGCATACGTGATTTGTCTGTCATTGAAACACCACCAACGAACCGCTATCCCGTGCAGACTTATGTCATGGAAACTAACTATAGTGTCCTTCGAGATGCTGTCTTAAGAGAAATGTCTCGTGGGGGGCAAGTATTCTACATTTACAATCGCGTTGACACGATTGAGCAAAAAGTATCACAAATTTCAGAACTAATCCCTGATGCACGCGTTGGTTTCATTCATGGTCAACTCAGTGAAGTAAAACTTGAAAATACCATACTTGACTTTATCAATGGTGAATATGATGTTTTGGTTGCAACAACAATTATTGAAACTGGTGTGGATATTCCCAATGCTAATACTTTATTTGTTGAAAATGCGGATCATATGGGCTTGTCTCAGCTTTATCAACTTCGTGGTCGAGTTGGACGCTCCAATCGTGTTGCGTATGCTTACTTCACTTACCAACCAGAAAAATCGCTATCAGATGTCTCTGAAAAACGCCTTGATGCCATCAAAGGCTTTACAGAATTAGGGTCAGGATTTAAGATTGCGATGCGAGATTTATCCATTCGAGGTGCTGGTAATCTTTTAGGTGCTGAGCAATCTGGTTTTATTGATTCAATTGGCTTTGACTTATACTCACAATTATTAGAAGAAGCTGTCAATAAACGTTTAGGTAAATCAAGAAAAACACGAAAATCCAATACTGAAATCAATCTTGAAATTGATGCTTTTCTCCCTTCAGATTATATCTCGGATCAACGTCAAAAAATTGAAATTTATAAACGAATTCGGGAAATTGAGAGTCGGACTTACTATCAAGATTTACAAGATGAGTTGATTGACAGATTTGGTGAATACCCTGACACTGTAGCATATCTCCTTGAAATTGGCTTACTAAAATTTTTTGCTGACCAAGCTCTTGTTGATAAGATTGACAAGCAATTGGCAATTATTGTTTACACAATGAGTAAAGCTGCAACTCATACTTTTATGCCACAAGATTATTTTGATGCCTTATCGAAAACACAACTAAAAGCCAAAATTGGTGAAACATCTGGGCAAATGGTTATTAGATTTGATATCAGAAACTTATCAGCAGCCACATATCTTTCAGAAACAATGTCCTTTACTGAACGTTTGAGTGCGATTAGAGATGAGAAAACCAATGAAAAAACTGGCAATTAAAGGGGCAAGTGTTCTAGCAGTCGCAGGATTTTTATCTAAGATCCTCGCTGCACTTTACCGTTTTCCTTATCAAAATTTAGTTGGCGATCAAGGCTTTTATGCCTTTCAACAAGTCTATCCTTTTTATACCATCATTACCACACTTTCATTGATTGCCTTACCTAATTTTTTGTCTAGCTTGATTCATGCTTCTGATCAACCAAAAGAAGAAACGCATCAGTTTTTTCAACTTTCTCTTATATTATCTGTTTTAAGTTTTGTTGTCTTGACACTTTTGAGTCAACCTATTGCGAGATTAATGGGACAAGAAAAATTAGCAGGACCATTTGTGATGGCAATTTTACCACTTTTATTAGTACCTTTTCTATCTTTATATCGAGGTCGTGCGCAAGCAAAACAAGATATGGTGACAACTGCTGTCTCCCAAGTTATTGAGCAATCTATACGTGTTATTTTAATTATAGGTGCTGCACTAATGTTTACAAGATTGTCAACTAATGTCTATACGATTTCTTTCTTAGCCATGCTAGGTTCTTTTATTGGTGGGCTTGTTGCGCTTGTCTATCTGATGATTTCAAGTCCCTTTAAGTTTCAAGGTTTGTTTACAAACTTGACAGCTTTAAAGCCTAAAGGTCAAATTATTCAGAAATTCGGTCTATCTTCACTTGTCTTTACTTTTTTCATGGTTTACATGCTCATTTTGCAAATGATTGATGTCTTCTTTGTGAAAAATGCCTTGATGCATCTGCCCCAAATCAAGACATCAAATCAGGCAGAAATTTTAAAAGGTATTTATGATCGTGGTCAACCTTTCTTACAATTAGGTTTAGTCTTTACCACATCAATTTTGACTGATAGTCTTCCAAAGTTGACAAGAGCTAAGCAAATTTCTAAAAAAATCTGGGATAATGTCACTTACTTAGCAATCGCTTTAACAGTCGGCCTTGTCATTTTACTACCAGAAATGAACGACGTTCTTTTTAAAAGTCATGCACATGTGCTAAGTTTACAGATTTTTGTGTGTCAAATCCCTATCATTTCAATGATCCAACTTTATCATCATGACCTATTCTTGGTGGGAAAAAATAAAATGTCGGGTTTGATTTTATTAAGTGGGCTAGTATTAAAATTAGTGAGTGCTTATCCATTAACAGTCTTATACGGTTTAAACGGTGCTGCCTTATCCAGTCTCATCAGTTTACTCTTAGTCCTCATTTTTTACAGTCTATACAGCAGAAAATTACCTCGACAATTATTTAACTTTCATTTTTGGTTCGCCATTTTGGTGATGGGAGCTGTCGTTATATTAGGTAATCATATTCTTACGATTAGTGAACGTTGGTTAGCGCTTTTCAAACTGACGATTCTAAGTGGGTTAGGTGCGGCAACCTTTTTCAAAGTGTTCAATGTGAGTCCGAGAGATTTCTTAAATTAAAAAAGCACAAGATGACTTCAATTAATGAAGTGTTCTTGTGCTTTTTAAAGTTGCTCAATGTAAACCTTATCTGGTCCCCCTAATAAAATTAAATATTGCTCAATCTTATCTGCCTTAAACGCAGTAGAAAGACTTTCTGCATATAGATCCATTTGCATCTGATAACGTGCTTTGATTTGAGGAATGTCCTCTAAACTTGTAAAATGATCTGTCTTATAGTCAAATAAAATTATTTTATCCGATAACTTAATAAAACCATCAATAATTCCTCGAATCACGTATTGTTCACCTGAGGCTTGGTCAGTTTTCAGCATTGAAAACGGTGCTTCACGCGTCATTTGTTCATGATATTCAACCATCATTTGACCAAAATCCGTCTCAAATAAACTTAAAATCTGTGCCTTCTTAATTTTTTGCTTGACTTCATCTCGAACAGATAATGTTTGAATGGTCTGACTTAATGTTTCACGTGTAACATTTGAAAAATCAAGTGACTGCATTAATTCATGCACAGCCGAACCTAGTTCTGTCGGTGATACTTTTTTATCAGTTTTTAAAAATTCAAACTGAGAGTATTTCGGAAGATTACTTACGACTACATCCTGTTCTGTAATCAAATGCTCGTAACGTTTCTTGATTTGACTAGGTGTTTGAATGGTCGGCAACTGGATACCGGCTGCATATTTGTCATTTAGGATTTGAGAAGAATCCAAAATTTGTTTCGCTAATTTTACATCTTCAATTGTTGCCATTGCGCCATCATACTGTTTTGATTCCTCTAATAAAGTTTCAAAAGACAATTGATTTTTTTGATTGACAGGTACCATCTCTTGTAAATCAGCATCTTCAATCACACGAACTTTAAGACCTAATGCAGCTTTTACCGTTGTAGCTTGATAAATCCCTAAAATCCAATTAAGATACCCTTGACTAGACTTTCTAATCGTGTCTTCTAATATACCATTTTCATCAAAAGCAGCTGTTTGATAAGCAATGAACTGATTATCTTCATCCAGTTTTGAGACCTCTACCTTCCCGACCATATAAATCTTCTTGATAGCTCGTGTAAATGCGACATAAAGCATCCGCATCTCTTCAGCTAAAGCTTGGTATTCTTTTTCTAGAGCGTTTGCCATCTGGGGTAAAGTCGTCATCTTAACCATGGCATATGGAAACTCAGTGTCGATTTCTTTTTTAAAATCAGCTAAAAAACTAATCCCCGCACCATTTTTTCTGGATAGAATTAAATCGCTCGTTAAATTTTTTGTATTGAATTTTTTATTGACATTCAATAGAAAGACATATGGAAACTCTAGCCCTTTTGATTTATGAATGGTCATCACACGAACTGCATTACTTGGTAAAGAAACGTTGACAGCAGCTAAATCATTTTGACTTGACATGAAACTGTCAATCATTTTGATGAATTGGAAGAGACCTTTATATCCGGATGATTCATAAGAAGCGGCTCTATCAGCTAAAGCTGCTAAATTAGCTTGGCGTAATTGACCATTTTTCATGCCACCAACATAGTCATAGTAATGAGTATCTCGATAGCTTTCCCAAATCAAACTGTGTAAACTTTCCTGATGGGCAAGTTGACACCATTTGTTAAATAGGTCATTAAAATGCTGTAGTTTAACTAATAATTTACTGTCAATCAAGTCTGATTTTAGACCATTTTTTTGATAAGTTTTTTGATATTTGTTATAGAAATTAAAATCATTTGAGGCTTGTAAACTCATAATCGCCAAATCATTTTCACTAAAATCAAATAGAGGTGATTTAAGGAGAGAAACAAATGAAACATCAAACAAGGGATTATCAATAGCTCTTAGCACATCTAACATGACTAAGACTTCCATTGACTGCAAGTAATTCATTTTCCCTTCATCCAATACAACAGGAATATCAAACGACTGCAAGACACGTTCAATTTCAGTATTATTGGTTTTACTTCTAACCAATATCACAATATCTTTTGGCTTTGTACCGTTACTGATAAGTTGCCGAATGGCTTGGGCAGTTACGACAAGTTCATCTGTTGTTACTGCATCATCAGTTTCTAAACTAGTGTTTTTTTCATCCTTATAAATCAAGAGTTCAGCCGTTAATTCAGGTGAAGTTTTTTGGGCTAACTTGGGATTGCCAACCACTAATTTTTCTTGCGGACCATAGACCATCTCACCAATCTGTTTATCCATCAAATGTTCAAAGATCTGATTAGTAAAATCAATAACTTCAGGATAAGAACGAAAATTTTCCTTCAATCTGATCAATTTACCATCGGCATTAGGCTGTTGGTAGGCCTCATACTTACTCATAAAAAGTGAAGGATCGGCTAATCTAAAACCATAGATAGACTGTTTAACATCTCCTACCATAAAGCAATTATGGCCATTAGAAAGTAAACGTAACATTGCTTCTTGCAGATGATTAGTATCCTGGTACTCATCAACCATGATCTCAAAATACTGTGTTTGATAAACTTTACGCAAAATCTCATTTTCCTGCAAAATTTCAATCGTCAAATGGGTCACATCAGCATACTCAAGACAGGCATTTTTGAGTTTATAGTCGTGATAACGTTGGTAAAATGCTAAAGCAACAACCTGTAAATCACTTGTCAACTCACTAGCTAAATGATGATATTTTTCAATTATTTCTTGATGCTTGATGGCATCTATAAACTGATCAAGTTGTGCTTTATTCGTAGAAATCAGCGTTTTTAAACTCATTTTTTGTGCTTCAACTACTTCATCACGATTTTCTTTATTATTAGCATTTGGTACAAACTGAAACTTCAGCTGACGATACATTTCAGCAAATTTTTGGAATTTTTTCTGATTCAGACACTCATGCAAATACTCAAAATTCGCCAAAAATTCCTCAGTGTTATTTACTTTTGCTGGACCTGAAATAACACCAGAAGATAAATTTTCCTGAAGTGCAGTATAAATTTCTTGTAAACTTTCTTGTAAACCATTTGTAAATGTATCTGGTAAATCTGAAAAGTGTTTAAAGTTAGAAAAACCATTTAAAAAATCATTTTCTAGCCAATCAATTGGATTTTCTAAGCTATCAGCAAAGATGTTAATTTTATTCAATACTTGATAGAACGCGTCAATTTTACGATCGGTTGAAAAATTATTCATCACCTGTATAAATCGTTCTTTACTAAGGACACCTGTTCCTTCTAACGACTGTTCCACTAATTGATCAAAGATATCTCGTTTAATGACTTCCTGTTCCGTACTGTCCACTAACAATCTAAAAGTTGGATCCAAATTTTTGTGATAAAAATTTTCTTTAAGAAACTTGAGTGTAAAGCTATCCATTGTTCCGATGTCAGCAGTTGATAACTCCTGTAATGCAGTTGTCAAAAGTTGTTTCTTTTCAAATGAGTTTTCATTTGCACGTGTTTCTCTAATCTTTTTATCTAAACGTAGTTTTAATTCAGCTGCTGCTTTATTAGTAAATGTTGAAATAAACAAGTTTTTAACTGATACACCATTCAAAATCAAATTGATAATTCGCTCAGTCATGACAAATGTTTTCCCTGAACCAGCAGATGCTGACACTAAAATATTAGTTCCTGTTAGGTAAATAGCCTCAATTTGCTCAGGGGTTTTAGGTATCTCTTTACCAATTTCAGCTTTCTGTAACAAGTCAATTTCTTTCTCAGTGAGTTGTCGCATTTTCTTTTCCTCCTGTCAGCAAAGATGCCCTTATTTCTTCTTTAGATTTCAGATTAACCTTTCGGCCTGATGGTAAATGGTTATCTGCTTCAAACCCACAAATTGACTTAAATTGACAAAATTGACACCCTTTGGCATGATGTTTCACAACAACGGGATTAATTTCAATTTTACCAGATAGTATTTTCTGACCTGCTTCTTGATAAAGTGTCTCATTATGAGTCATCAAAGAAGAGATTTCAGACTCGCTATAAAAATTTGAATTATTCTTATAAGGTAAACCTTCTTTAGTAAACTGACCTAAGTTAAATAGATGGTCAAAATTATCTTTTAAGTGACTCGCTAAATCTGCATTAAAGAAACCAGTATAGCGCATTTTATTTTTAAGTTCGCTAGAAATATCAGCAACTTGATTCACTGATTTAAGTGCAATTATGGGATTCTGTAGATGTAAATAAAGAGCACCCCAAATTGTCTGTGATGTACCAAATTGTTTCGCATTCTGATGTAAGATATCTAAGTAAGTTAAAAACTGTAAGCTTGTGCCATCATAGGCTGACTGTAACTCGAATTTTTTATCACCTGACTTATAATCAACAGCACCTAAAGTTTCAAAAATACGGTCAACACGGTCAATAATACCACGTAAGTTCAATTTTTTATTATTTTGTAAATCAACTTGATAGGTTTTAAGACCAGATTGATTAAAGCCAAAAGCTTGCTCAAATGCTAATGATTGAATCCCTGTATGCTCTAATGTTTGTTTCAGCATTGTAGATGTTTGCTTGATAATGTCTTTCAATCTAGTCCATGTATAGCGACTTGTGGCATCATATTTAAAGAAATCTTGATACTTATTGTCAACTTCTTGTAAAGACTGTGTCAAAGCATCATCAAAAGAAGTGGTCTCTACTTGATCTGAACGCATCACATGTTCAAAGACTTCATGAAAATAAGAACCCGAAATTCTAGAATCTAAATCAATCTTTTCAAATGCTTTAACATGTAAAGTATTGTTAATAAAGTACTGGTATTCACAATTATAAAAGTTTTCAAAACTTGATACAGAGGCATTTAAGTCTGTTGGATATAGCACCGCTATCACAGAAGATTCAAGTTGTCTTTCCTCTAACTGATCAGTCTTGACAGATGATAAGACATGTTGATAGTCTGGATTTTTAGTCATGATTCTAAACAAGCTAATCCAAAAAGACCTTGATAAACGCGTCTTTTCTGACTCAGGAGTTGACAAGAGTAACCGTTCAATTCGTCCTAGATTAGCTAATAAACCATCATAATTACCAATTTGCATAATTGTGTTATTTTGGTAAACAAGATTATTGTCATCTTGATTGACACTATGCTTGTCACCTAAATTAATACTATCTTTATATTCAACAATCGTTTGATACTTGCCATCAATTTTTTGAGCACTGATATCAACTATAAATTGTAAAAACTGTGACAAATCACTTTGTTCATTGGCATAGATTTCAGGTGTTGACAAAACTAAGCGTTTGTTAGCTGCATTAAATAATTGTAAAGCTGTGAAGTTATTTTTTTTATAGTTAATAAAACTGGGTTCATCTATAAATTTCAGACTGTCCGACTCAATTTCACTTAATTTTTGATTAAGCTCGGTGCGTTCGCCATCAGAGATGAGACTAGTATTCTGCTTATTTTTAGGGAAATTTGATTGTGTTAAACCAATCGCAAAAACATAGTCAGCTGTATGGGGTTCAACTAACTCATAAGATTTCACTTGAACAACATCAACATTGGCTGGTACAAGTCGATAAGCAGCATTTTTAATTCCAGCTTCTATAATCTCTAAAAATTGCTTAATAGTTAATCTTTCTAAACCAAAGACAGCTGTAAATTCTTCTAGAACAACCATCAGTAATTTCCAAACTTCTAAATGCTCAGATGCTTTTTCAAAGTGACCACTTGCTTCAGCATTAAAATAGAGTTGCTCGATTTTCTCTTTAACCTGTCCGGTTTCCAAAAAAGATTGAAATTTTTTAACCCAAGCCTGTCCTTTTTGTGGTTGGCTTTCCAATAGAACCTGCAAAGGAGAAGAAGGACCAATTAATGTCGATCTCACTTTTTCTGCTTTATAGTCCTCAAATTCTTGCGTAAACTTAGGCTTACCTCTGAGATTGCGCTGTAAACTATAAACTTCAAACCTGTAAACATCTTGTAAACTTGATTGTTGGCTTGTATAAAGCTCTGTTTTCAATAAATTCAATAAATCATTAAGTTGATAATGATTCGTTTTTATTTTTAATAAGGCTTCAATTAAAACAATTAAAGGATGATCCTTCATTGATTTTTCTTGTGCATAGAAAAAAGGAATATCATAAGTCTTGAATATTTCAGGTAGCAAGATATGATCTGATTCAACATCTCCCAATAGAACTAAAATGTCCTTGTACTTGACACCATTAAAAAGGAGTTGACGAATCTGTTTGGCAACATGTTCTATTTCCTCTTTATGATTAACAACTTGCCAGATTTCTAGTCCTTCATGTTTTAAAAGCTTATCAGACTCTGTTAATGTAAAATCTGATGCTTTCTCCATTAACCTTGACAGTTCCGTAAAGGTGTTATCAACGTCATTGACACTTTTGTAAACAACTTCCAATTTATATTTTTGAGCTAGAGTTTGCACTAACTCAACCGACTGCTGATAAACATTACCTTCAATAAAGGTAGCCGAAATTGCCTTTTTAGAGGCATAAATGCCTAATATAATATCTGATACACGACTAGATAATGTATCAATTAAAGTCATTTCTTCTGCAGAAAAATGTGAATACCCCTCGATAATTAAAATATAATCTTGTAACTCTGGTGTCAAATCATTGTTGACAAGTTTGTCAATAAACCTTTGAAGTTTGTTATCATTTGAAAACTGCCCTAATTGATACTCGAAGGTTTCAAATATCAGCGTCAATTCTTGATTTTTTGGACTGTCAGCAGCTAAAAGCAAGTCTTCAGGTTGCAGATTGGCTGTTGTTAATTCATGGTAGAGTGTGATAAGTTGCGAGATAAACCCTTGTTTGTCTCGCATAAAACGATAAATTGGGATTTGTTCATCAGAAAGTTGTTTCAAAGTTTGGCGCATCAGCATTGCCAAACCAATCGGCGATAACGTTTTTCGACCATTATCTTGATTTTTATCGAAGTACCAAGGTAATTGTTTTAATCTGGTCACGGTTAAATCAAATAAAGCGCCATCTTGTCCAACATTAAAACGTGTCAAAATCTCCTTTTCTTTTTCAAAAGAAAGAGATGATGGCACGATATAAAATATTTTTTTGCCGTTAGCGATGTAATCACGCGCTTCATCGACCAAAAACTCTGTTAAATGACCGTAAATATCTGTGTGGATAACTTTCATAAAAAATAGACCTCTCGGTCTATTATATCATGTTTAGGATAGCTCTCATCAGTTAAAACTATTGATTAGTTGGTGCGAACTGGTGTCACCAATTGGACAAAATCAAGGGTATCGCTTTTCGGCACTAAGGTAAATGGTCGAACAGGTGAGATAAAACGAATACGAACTTCTGGTTCTTTGATAACTTTTAACGCATCAATTAAATATTGAGGATTGAAAGAAATCGTTAAATCATCACCAGATTTCGCTAGAGGTGTGATTTCTTCATGAACCGATCCAACTTCTGGTGAATTAACAGTTGCAACAATTTGATCACCTGTGATGCTTAATTTAACAGTGCCATTTGCCGTCGCATTAGAGAGCAATTTAGCACGGTCCATGGTATGCCGAAGCTTAGCAACGTCAAAGGTCAAATCAAGTGTGTAATCGGCGTCTGAAGGAATCAGACGGTTAGTATCTGGATAATTGCCTTCAACTAATCGGGTATAAAATGAAATCGTCTCATTGCGAATCAAAATCTGATTACTTGAGAAGAAGATATCTAACTCGATATCATCATCAGAAAAAACAGATTTAAGGCTATTCACTGATTTATTTGGCAGTACTAAGTCAAAATCTTCACTTAATTTATCAAGGGTAATCACACGTTGGCTCATGCGATGTGAGTCAGTGGCGACTGATTTGAGGATTTTATTGTCCGTTAAAGTCAAGTGAAGTCCTGTCAAGATAGGACGTGATTCTTGCGTTGAGACGGCAAAAGCTGTTTCTGTAAAGATTTCTTTTAAAACGCCTGCTTTAATTTTCAGTGGGTTTTCAGCTGACATCTCTTGGATACGCGGATACATTTCAACATCTAAACCTTTAAGGGTGATTTTTGATTGACCAGACGTTAGAACAACTTGATTTTGTTCAATTTCTTTAAAATCAAAAGTCACTTCAGGTAAGTTATTCACAACACTTTCAAAAAAACTTGCTTCTAATAAGATACTGCCAGGTTCTGTGATTAGCATACCCGCATTTTCATCATCTTGAGATAGAAAATTTTCGATTGAAATTTGGCCATTTGAACCCGTTAAAGTAATCCCTTCATTTGATACATCAATTTTTATTTTAGATAAAGTTGGAATCGCAATTTTAGTTGAAATAGCTTGTTTGGTAATTCTCAAATTATTGAGAAAAGCAGTTTTGTTGATAGAAAAATTAATCATTGAGGCAACTCTTTCTTTTATTAGTTAATAAATATAGTTAGTAATAGTAATAGGGACTGTGAATCATGTGGATAAGTCTTAAAAGACTTTAAGCACCAACTTCAAAAGACTGTGAATAAAAAAGAATAAGCTGTGTATAAGTGTATTTGTTTTACACACAACACCCCATTACTTCAATTGAGATTTAATCGTATCCATCTCTTTTTGAAGGCTTATATCTGTTTTCATCTTATCAGAAATTTGCTTATGGGCATAAATCACTGTCGTGTGATCACGCCCACCAAACTCCTTGCCAATGGCAGGTAAACTTTTACCTGTAATCTCACGAATCAAATACATGGCGATTTGTCTCGGATAGGCAATTTCTTTTGGTCGTTTTTTACTAACCATGTCAGCGACTGAAATCTTGTAGAAATTGGCCACTTCTTCTTGGATTTTTTGAGAAGAAATATCTTTATCTTTTATAAATTCTTCAGATTTAAGTTTATTAAGGGCTTTAGCAGCTGTATCAATATCAATAGGATTAATGTGATAGGTATCCGCATAAAACTGAAGTCTATTAAGTGCGCCCTCAAGTGCACGTACATTTGTATCAATTTGTCCTGCGATATAGGATAATGTTTCTTCAGGTGCATTGATTTGCATTTCTTCCGCTTTATTGAGTAAAATCGCCATTCGATCTTCATAATTAGGGGCTGTAATATCTGTTGGTAACCCCCATTCAAATCGAGATCTCAACCGTTCTTCAAAATTATTAAGGTCTTTTGGTGGACGATCACTAGAAATGACAATTTGTGCATTTTTGTTATAAAGGACATTAAAGGTTGAGAAAAACTCATTAACTGTTCCTTCTTTGTCAGAGATAAACTGGATGTCGTCAAGTAATAACAAATCTAATGTACGGTACTGATCCGTAAATTCTTGCATTTTATTTTTACGAGAGCTGTCCACAAAATCACTCAGAAAATTTTCTGATGAGACATATTTGACACGTGTTTTAGGATTTTTTTTGAGGACCTCATTACCAATCGCATTCATCAGATGGGTCTTACCAAGTCCTGGTCCACCATAGATAAAGAGGGGATTGTACATACCCCCTAAATCGTGTGTAATCGCAATAGCAGCGCCTAAAGTCATGCGATTGCCTTCACCTTGAACAAAATTTTCAAAGGTATATCTAGGATTTAGACCATTATTTATTTCGGAGGGAATAGAATGGCTCGTTTCCTGAATTTCGGATGTTTCTGCAAGTTTACCTGAATTTTCATAATCCGCAAGGTTAATCTCGTCATCTGAAGAATAGAGGGAAAAGCTAATTTCAGCACCCAATATTTCAAAGCCTGCTGTTTTGATGAGATCTTCCTGTTTTTTCCAAAATTCTCGATGCATTTCTTTATCGATATAAATCTTAGCTTCGTGATCAGTAATTTCAAGTAGTTTGGCTGGTTCAATGAAAAAGTCATAAGGGGCTTGCCCTAAATTATTTTGAGCGAGTGTTTTGACACGTGTCCAGAATTTTTGCTCATCTTGTGTTAGAGACATTTGACTCCTTTCTAGCGATTATCAGATACTTTATTTCTAAATTATTTGATACAAAATCAGTGCTAATAAAATTTGTAGCTAAAAAAATTATATCATGTTGCCAGAAAGTTTTCCACAATTTATCAAAAATAAAAAGGAAAGACCACATGGGAGTAAAAATTTTCCACAGAATTGTGAAAAATGTGGATAAGAAACAGGTATCCTCATCTTCATCACAGGTCTTTTTTCTTAAAAAACGTGGAATAGCTTGCTTATTGTTAAGTTACCCACAGTTGTGTAAAAGTTATGCACAAAGTGTGATTTACTTTTTATTTGTGGATAACTTTGTTTAAAAAGAAAAAACCACAACCTAGATTGTGGATTACTTTTGGGTCAAAATGAGGAGAAGTCTGTTAAGATCTTCTAGTGTATCGTAGGTAATTTCAATTTTTTTTGTTTTAATTGTCACGGATTGTCCTAAGGCTTTAGCAATATCTATTTCAGCTGCTTTAATAAATACATCTTTTGATTGCATTGTAGGCTTAATAGATTGTTTAGCTAATTGTTTTTCAAGTGCTCGAACAGAAAGTTGCTGTTGATCAATCCGCTGTGCCAAAGTTAGCTGTTCTTGAGATGTTTTTAAACCGAGTAGGAGTCGCGCATGACCTTGGGAAATTTTTTTTGCCTCAATCATCTGTAAAATAGCTTCAGGCAAATTTAAAATTCGGATGGCATTGGTCACGTAAGGTCTAGATTTCCCTAATTTTTCAGCGATTTGGGTATGAGTCAAACCTTGTTTGGTCACAAGATTTTGGAGACTGCGTGCCTCATCTAGAAGTGTCAAATCATCTCGCTGCAAGTTTTCTAAAATGGCTAGTGTCATCATCTCATCATCAGATAATTCTCGGATGATGGCTGGAATTTTAGTTAGGCCAGCTAATTGGGAGGCCCTGAAACGGCGTTCACCAGCTAAAATTTCGTAACCAATAATCGGCGATTTCCTAACAATAATTGGTTGTAAAACGCCATTTTCCTTAATTGAATCGCTAAGTTCTTGTAATTTTTTATCGTCAAAGACAATCCGTGGTTGATAGGGATTTTTGACAATATCTGACATCGATAGCATTTGAATAGTTTCCATAGTGCTATTTTACCATGTCTTGCTTGTCTTGTGCATGATTTTTGCTATACTAAACTTATTCATAAAATTATTTTAAAAACCTTTTAAACTAAGGGCTTTAAAGAGTTTAAAATCATTAAAAATCAGAAACTAACCAAAAAACTAACCAAGCAATTAAAAAAGTCATTAGTTGAATACAAAATAAAGTCCACCAGTAGAAATTGGTAGACTTTATTTTATATTCAAATTGATAATCAATAATCTTCCCACACATTATCTTCATCAAGTCCGAATTTGTCTTGAATTAAAGAAATGAATGCGTCAAGGATAACGCCGTCAAGATGATAGGGTAAATCTAATATCTCAATGATTGCTTGGTAATTAGTATCAGGCTGAAAGTCATACTCTTGGTCAAGCAATTTCATCACTTCGTAAATCATATAGTGATTTGCTTTAAACTCCATATTGTCGTTTACAAGATGGTTGGGTATATATTTTTCACAATCGCCATTAAGAAAATGAGCAGTTTCATGAAGTAGGGCAAGTGCTGTGTCTAACTCGTTTAAATCTTCATTGATAAGAATTACAGGGGTATTGTTGAAGAAACCATGATGTCCGTTATCGTCCATTTGGATATAATCAATCGTAATACCAAGTTCTTTGATTTTGGCTAATACTTTATTTAACATCAATTATTTATCTTTAAAATGTTCAGTAAGCCAATCTCGGATAGCTTCACGGTCATTGTCAGTCATTTTTTTTCCGCTAAAAGCATGAAAAGAATCAAGTGATTTTTCTAAATCTTGTTCAAATGTTGAAGCGTTTTTTTCATCAGTATTGCCTAAAAGATAATCAGTAGAAACATTATAAAAATCAGCTATTTTTTGTAAATTTTTACTAGCAGGATTTCTCTTTCCAGTTTCCCACTGTCCATAAAATGCGGTAGAAATTCCTAGTTTTTCAGCGATTTCTTTTTGGGTTAATTTGGCTTGTAAACGTAGTGTTTTCATGCGTTCTTGAATCATTTTAGTTTCTCCTCGAAAAAAAATTAAAAAAATATTGAAAAAGTGTTGACAAAAATTCAAGCATTTGCTAGAATGTATTTATCAAGCAAATGCTTGAAACACATTCTGAACTAAAAGCCCACCAAATAAAAATTCAATTTACAGATTGAATAAAAAAATGATAGGCTGATAGCTCAAATACATTGCTTGAAAAATCAAATACAAAACATCTGATTTATACAATGATATATATAGTAGTGTGGTAACTCTATTATATCAAATATTGCCAGCTCGTGCAATAGCGTATGGAAAGGTTGTTAATCATGCAAGTTATTACTAATTTGTTCGTATCTGTATTTTCAAGTCAGGCTAAACGTGTAAGTCCTGAAAAGAAAATACAAGGTCTTGTGTACCTTGTCCGAGATAAAATAGGGGCTGTCAGTCTGAAA
>NZ_BAAGGP010000049.1:0-21772 GCF_054658615.1 Pseudolactococcus yaeyamensis | reverse complement strand
TTATTGATGCATGGAAAAAAGTACCCGGTGTAAAAGTGCCTGATACAAAACCCGGTACTGAGTTCGAGTTTGCGGGTAGCCAGTGGCGGATTTTGGATACTGATATGAATGATAATTCATCAGACGGCTTACAAGCTCTTGTCATCAAGGTTGAATCTATTGGAGATAGTCAATTTATCTCTGATTCCAATAGAACAACTTACTTTAGTTCAGCTGGTACGAACGGCTATGAAGATAGTGCTGCTGGTGGTCTTAAACAGACGATTAATGCGTGGTATACGACTACTATCGCAAGTAATCCTGCTTTAGAAGCCATGGTTCAAAAAGTATCCTTGAACAACCCAGATTTTACGACATTTTCTGCTATTGGACTTAATTCAAATAATGGGCCAACAAGTTGGCATTGGAAAGCGTTTTATAATGAGCTTCGCTTTGCGACGACATTAGATGCGTCAGGTCGGCAGGAAGCCTTTGCCCTGAGTTATGGGGATATTTATGGTCACATGGCTCAGATGCCAGATACAGGTATGGCAGTACCTCTATTAGATTTCCCTGGCAGTGCAAGTAATAAGTTTTGGCTCCGATCGCCTGGTCACAGTGAAGATCATGCGACTTCTACCGATACGAGTGACATCGCAGGATTGTCTTCTGTGTCTGACATTTCCTCTGTCCGTCCCGCTTTGTCTCTTTTAATTAAATAATCTGCCATTCACTCTCTCGCATTTAATTACCATCTAAGCAGGTGACCGGAATGCTCGGCTGTTCAAATGGTGAGCGATTCAGAAGCAAGTCACTTTAAATTGTGGCTTGTTTTTATGATGAAGATTAGATGGTTTAAGGTTAATCAGATTTCAAAAAATCAGCAACTTTAACTCAAAATATCAAGCCAAAACAGATTGACTCATCAAATCGAGTCAATCTGTTTTGGGTATATTTTAATCAAAGATATAGTCATCATCACTCATAGCTTCAACTTGACCAAGCAAATAACCATTACCAACTTGTGAGAAGAAGTCGTGATTAACAGTACCAGTTGAGAGACCATTCATGACGATTGGATTGACATCTGACACGTTGTCAGGAAAGAGTGGATCAAATCCGAGGTTCATTAAGGCTTTGTTAGCATTGTAACGCAAGAAAGTTTTCACTTCTTCAGACCAACCTAGAACGCCATAAAGGTCGTCTGTATAGATTTCTTCATTGGCATAGAGGTCATACAAAAGTTCGTAAGCCCAAGTTTTGAGTTTTTCTTGCTCTTCACTTGAGAGTTCATCATAGCCAAGTTGGAATTTATAGCCGATATAGGTGCCATGGACTGACTCATCACGGATGATTAATTTGATAATTTCAGCAACATTGGCTAGCTTGTTATTTCCTAAATAATACAAAGGGGTGTAGAAACCACTGTAAAAAAGGAATGTTTCAAGAAAGACAGAAGCGATTTTCTTTTCAAGTGGTGTACCGTTTTTGTAGATACTGTTGACTTTTTGCGCCTTGTATTGCAGATTTTCGTTGGTATCAATCCAAGAGAAAATCTCGTCAATCTCAGTCTTGGTATTGAGCGTTGAGAAGATAGAGGAGTAAGACTTGGCGTGAACAGACTCCATGAACTGAATGTTGTTGAGGACAGCCTCTTCATGTTGCGTCCGAGCATCAGCACGTAGAGAGTCCATACCTGTATCAGATTGAACTGTATCGAGCAGTGTCAGGCCACCAAATACATGGCTAACTAGATGACGCTCAACGTCAGACAGGCTACGCCAGTCGTCTAAGTCGTTTGAAAGTGGGATACGCGTATCTAACCAAAATTGCTCAGTTAATTTTTCCCAAGTTGATTTATCAATTAAGTCTTCGATATTATTCCAGTTGATAGCTTTGGTAAAGTTTGGATTAATCATTCATTTTTCCATTTCTAATCAAATCATGTCCTAGTTGGACAATAATCCTATTTTAAAGGTCAACGCGATAAGCAGACTACACGATATGCGGCAGTCTGCTTATTGATGATGGCCATTAAATCACGCAAGATTCACATTGGTTCGCACCAACTTCATCACCGTTGTCGGTAAATGTGCGGATGTAGTAAATTGATTTAACACCTTTGTGGTGGGCATAGTTACGTAAGATATTCAGGTCACGCGTTGTTTGCTTGGTATCTGTTTTCCATTCGTAAAGGCCGACAGGCATTTCGCTACGTAAGAACAAGGTCATTGACAAGCCTTGGTCAACGTGTTTCGTCGCTGCAGCATAGACATCAATCACACGACGCATATCCATGTCGTAAGCACTTGTATAGTAAGGAATCGTATCAGTCGCTAAATCGCGTGCTGGATAGTAGATTTTACCTGTTTTCTTTTCTTGACGTTCTTCGATACGTTGGGTAATGGGGTGAATACTTGCAGAAACGTCGTTGATATATGAAATCGAACCATTTGGCGCCACTGCTAGACGGTTTTGGTGGTAAAGACCGTGTGTCATGACATTTTGACGCAGTTCACGCCAGTCAGCAGCAGTTGGAATGTGGATGCCTTCAAATAAAGTGGCTACTTTATCAGAAAGGTGTTTATCTTCGATATATTGCTCGAAATAAGTGCCGTCAGCATAGGCTGATTTGTCGAAATCATCAAAAGTTTGACCAGTTTTGCGAGCAAAATTCATAGATGATTTAAGCGTGTAGAAATTCAACAGCATAAAGTAAATATCTGTAAATTCAATTGACTCAGGTGAGCCATAAACCATATGATGTTTAGCGAAGTAAGAGTGAAGTCCCATTGCACCAAGACCAATCGTATGGGCTTTTTTATTACCGTTTTTAATCGTTGGTACAGCATCGATATCTGAATGGTCAGTAACAAACGTTAACGCTTTAACCATGCTATCAATTGATTTCTCGAAGTTAGGAGATTGCATCAAGTTAACAACGTTTGTAGAACCCAGGTTACATGAAATATCAGTACCTAAAGTTTTATAAGTTTGGTCTTCGTTAAGTTCTGAGGCTGTTTGCACTTGCAAAATCTCTGAACACAAGTTACTCATGACAATCTTACCATGGATTGGATTGGCTTTATTGGCAACGTCAATGTTAATGATATATGGATAACCAGATTCTTGTTGGAGTTTAGCAATTTCTTGCTCTAAATCACGGGCACGAATACGATATTTTTTGATATCATTATTGGCAAGGAGGCTATCGTATTCTGCAGTAATATCAAGATAACTGAAAGGTTTACCATAGATACGCTCAACGTCATAAGGACTAAACAAGAACATATCCGCATTTTCGCGTACAAGTTCATAGTATTTATCTGGAACTGTTACACCGAGTGACAAAGTTTTCACTCGTATTTTTTCATCGGCATTTTCTTTTTTAGTCGACAAAAAGGCCATGATATCAGGGTGGAAAACGCTAAGATAAGTCACACCTGCCCCTTGACGTTGACCAAGTTGGTTAGAGTAGGAAAAGCTGTCCTCGTAAAGTTTCATGACAGGAACAACACCGCTAGCAGCATTTTCAATGCCTTTAATCGGTGCACCAGCCTCACGGAGGTTAGAAAGATTAATCCCTACACCACCACCAATACGTGAAAGTTGTAGAGCTGAATTGACCGAACGACCAATACTGTTCATATCGTCAGTTGCTTGAATCAAGAAACACGATACGAGCTCACCACGACGAGAACGACCAGCATTTAAAAAGCTAGGTGTTGCGGGTTGATAACGTTGGTGAATCAACTCATCAGCGAGTGATTGTGCTAATTCAGTATCGCCATCCGCAAAATACAAAGCATTCATCAAAATGCGATCTTCGATATTTTCTAGATAAAACTCGCCATCATTCGTTTTCAAGGCGTATTGTTGATAAAATTTATAGGCCGCCATGAATGATTTGAACTGAAAATTTTGCGCATAAAGCCAGTCAGACAGTTCAGTGATAAAAGCAATCGCATACTTTTTAATAAAATCTGATTCGATATAATCATGTTCTAGTAAATAGGCGATTTTTTCTGCAACTGTTGAAAAGGTTTTAAGATTAGGTCGCACATTTTCTTCGAAAAAGGCAAGTAAGGCTTCATGATCCTTGTGCAATGGAATTTGACCATTGACAGGGATATTGATTTCATTATTTAAACGGAAATATGATACATTTTCCAAAGTTTTTAAAGACATAGGTTAATAGCTTTCTAAGATAGAGTTGACAGCAGTGACATCTTCATTCGTCCCATTGAACTCAAAATCATATAAAATCGGCACGTTAAACCCGGCCGATAAATCTTTAGCAGAATAAATATAAAGCTCAGCAAAGTTGCGATTACCACTGGCGATAATCCCTTGGCAATTAGATGCGTTTTCCACCATAAAATCCCAAACCTCTTGAAGGATCTCCTTCTCGTAAGTTGGGATGATTAAAATAAACGGTTCAGATAAAGTGAGTGTATCAGTGACTTCGACAGCCTGATCATCAGTTAGGGTTAGCTTTTTAACGAAACGGCTAACTTGTTGCGTCACGCTATAATAGGCAATTTTCATACCAATTTTGCCAATTCAGTAGGACGGAAGCCAGAGAATGAAACCTCATCTTTAACGATAATGGGTGCAGCCATGAAGCCCATTGCTTTAATCTGTTCGATATATTGTGGTTCTTCATCGATATTGATTTCTTTATATTGGACAGCTTTATCAGCTAACCATTTTTTAACCATGTTACATTGCATACAATTGTTTTTTGAAAATACGGTTACCATTTGGACACCCCTTTTATTAGTTTATTGTCTCTATATTCTAGCAATAAAAAAATATCTAGTCAACAATTTTAACTAGATATTGTGATGTTTTTTCTAACAACCCACTAGATGTTGTGTTTTTGGTGGGTTATGTTCAAGCCGAAGTTAAAGATATTTTCGGTTTTATTTCGGATTCTTGTGATATTCTCTCGATGTCGAACGATAATGAAACAAGCTATAAATAAAACAATACTTGTAAATAACCAATCATAAGAAGTGAATATGAGACGAAAGGCTGGGAGAACTAGTACCAAAATAGCCGCAACACCTGCACTCAAGACACTGGCAAATGACACCATGCTTGTTAAATAGAACGTAATAAAGAAAACAACGACCAATAGTAGGATGAATTTAGGACTATAACCTAAAAGCATACCAGCCGCTGTTGCGACAGCCTTACCGCCGTGGAAATGGTTGAAGATAGAAAAAGTATGACCTAGAACGGCGAATAAACCAAATAAGGCTGGTGAGATTGTCTCTATCCCGAAAATTAATGGTAAAACAGTAGCTAGTGTACCTTTGAGCAAGTCCATTGCAAAGACGATTGTACCTGCTTTTTTACCTAAAATTCTGAAAGTATTGGTCGTACCAATGTTACCAGAACCAAAGTCACGTAAGTTTTTGTGGAAAAAATAATGACCAATCCACAGACCCGAAGGGATCGAACCTAATAAGTAGGCGACTAATAATAATATCGTTGTCATTACTACATTATATCAAAAAAACGACTGATTTGACATGGTAATATAAAAATTATATACTAGTGTTAGCTTTAAAAACTAACAAGTTAGCAGGAGGGTGACATGTCAATCGCAAATCAATTAAAGCAACTCAGGGAAGCTAAAGGCTTATCCCAGCGTGAAGTAGCTAAAAAAATAGGAGTTGCCAATACCTCTTATTTTGCTTGGGAGCGTGGTAAAACAAAGCCTAAAAAGGATAATTTATTAAAACTCTCTGATGTCTTTAGTATCCCCTATGAAAAGTTAGTCAAAGATGAGGCGACAGATTTATTATCAGCATTTCATCAACTAACAGATAAACGAAAGGAAAAAGTCATGAGCTATACACAAGACCTATTAATAGAACAAAATCAAGAGCAAGCTGAAAAAATCGTTAAGTTATTTCCATATAAAGTCTACGAAAAATTATCAGCAGGTACAGGATTTTCATATATGGACGATGGTAGCTATGATACTGTCTATTTTGATGCTGAATTATCGTATGATTTTGCCAGTTGGGTTTATGGCGATTCAATGGAACCGGTTTATGCTAATGGTTCTGTTGCCTTAATAAAAGATACCTCTTTTGATTATGATGGTGCGATTTATGCCATTGATTGGGAGGGGCAGACCTATATCAAAAAAGTCTATAAAGAAGAAGAAGGTTTACGACTTGTTTCGATTAATGAAAAATATCAGGATAAATTTGCACCATATGATGAAGAACCGCGCATTGTCGGAAAAATCATTGGTAATTTCTTTCCAGTTGATGTCTAATTGAACTATACCAATAAAAAACAGTTATCACTTGACATTCTATAATCTTTTGTTTATCATACATATATCGAGTTCGTGAAACGAATTGTTGAACTATACCAATTTTAAGAAGAGGAAATAATATGTGTGGGATTGTCGGAGTAGTAGGAAATAAAAATGCGCGTGATATATTGATGCAGGGATTAGAAAAACTTGAATATCGCGGCTATGATAGCGCTGGGATATTCGTTACCAATCAAAATCAAAATGCAAAACTTATCAAGTCAGTTGGTCGAATTGCTGATTTACGCGAAAAAATCGGTATTGATGTGGCAGGGACTGCCGGTATTGGACATACACGTTGGGCAACACACGGTAAGCCATCAGAGACCAATGCGCACCCCCATACATCAATAGACGGTCGTTTTGTTCTCGTTCACAATGGTGTCATTGAAAACTATCTTGAGATTAAAAATGACTATCTCGTAGGCGATACTTTCAATGGTCAAACTGATACAGAAGTTGCTGTTCATTTGGTGGCTAAACTTGCTGAAACTGAGAACATTAGTACACTTGACGCTTTCAAAAAAGCTTTAACCATTATTGAAGGCTCTTACGCTTTTGCCTTGATGGATGCAACAGAACCTGATGTCATCTATGTTGCTAAAAACAAATCACCACTTTTAATTGGTCTTGGTGAGGGTTATAACATGGTCTGTTCGGACGCCATGGCTATGATTCGTGAAACAAGTGAGTTTATGGAAATTCACGACCATGAATTGGTCATTTTGACGAAAGATGCTATTGAAATCCATGATTTAGATGGCAATATCCTATCTCGTGATAGCTATACCGCTGAGCTTGACCTTTCTGACATTGGCAAAGGGACTTATCCTTTCTATATGCTTAAAGAAATTGATGAACAACCTGCCGTGATGCGGAAACTCAGTCAAGTCTATGCAGATGAGTCAGGTAATGTCAAAGTAGACGATGCTATCGTTCAGGCTCTAGTTGAAGCTGATCGTATTTATATTATTGCAGCAGGTACTTCATATAATGCAGGCTATGCAAGTAAGTATTTATTAGAAGAATTGGTTGAAAAACCAGTTGAGCTCGGCATTGCATCAGAGTGGGGCTATAATATGCCACGTCTTTCTGAAAAACCTTTCTTTATTTTCTTGTCACAGTCAGGTGAAACCGCTGATAGCCGTCAAGTTTTAGTGAAAGCAAATGAATTGGGTATCCCGAGTTTAACGGTCACGAATGTACCAGGCTCAACCTTGTCACGTGAAGCAAATTTTACCCTCCTCTTGCACGCTGGGCCTGAAATTGCTGTCGCTTCTACAAAAGCTTACACGGCACAAATCGCTGTCTTAGCATTCTTGGCGAAAGCCACAGGTACTGCGATTCATAATGAAAAAGCTGCAAACTTCGATGTCGTGCACGAACTCTCGATTGTCGCACAATCGATCGAAGCCACCTTGTCTGAAAAAGAGTTGATTGAAAGCAAAGTAACAGGATTGCTGGAAACAACGCGTAACGCCTTCTATATCGGGCGCGGACAAGATTACTATGTATCAATGGAAGCCAGCCTCAAGCTCAAAGAAATCTCATACATTCAGTGTGAAGGCTTTGCAGCAGGTGAACTCAAACACGGCACAATCGCTTTAATTGAAGATGATACACCAGTGCTAGCCCTCATCTCAAACAATCCAAAAGTTGCTGCTCACACCCGTGGCAATGTGTCTGAGGTTGCAGCACGTGGTGCAAATGTTGTGACGATAGTCGAGCAAGACGCTGCCATTGAAGGCGACGACATTGTGATAAATAATGTTCATCCCTACTTATCAAGTATTTCAATGGTCATTCCAACACAACTTATCGCCTACTATGCTAGCTTACACCGTGGCTTAGATGTTGATAAACCACGTAATTTGGCTAAATCAGTCACAGTTGAATAGAGGATATATTATAAGAAGCAACCTTTCGAGGTTGTTTTTTTTATAGTTAATCATAATGGCTAGTAGTGCTAAATTTCAAAAACGGATAAAATATATCAAAAAATGAGAAAATATCAAAAAAGTAGCCTATCTATATATCGGGGAATGGATAGGCTACTTTTTTTATGAACTTAATTTTTTGATTCTCATGAAGATAGGACAAACTTATTTTGTTGTACTTTTAGTTATAAGTGTCGCAGGGACTACATTTTCGTGGGGGATGTAGGATTCTAAAGAATTAACAGCTATTTGAGCCATTAGTGAAATGTTTTGACTAACTGACGTAATCGGATATATGGCATAATCAGATACTGGGGAATTATCATAGCCAATGATTTCAATGTCTTCCCGCATCTTAAGTCCTTTGCGGATGCATTCCCGTTGTAGCATATTAGCAATATCGTCATTGGAGCAGAAGATGCCTAATTTTTTCCCTACATATTTTTCAAGTAAAGTATCCGCAATAGAAGCCATAGCATTTGAAGCGATTTTAGAATAGGGGTCAGTCAAATTTTCATCGATAATGGTTTCATGAGGTAGGTCTTTAACTGAAAATTCAAAGCCGACAATCCGTTTAAATGAAGGCCAAGTCTCGTAATAGCCGTTGTTGATGTGTATGAGTACTTCGCACTTATCGTTGATGAGTTTTTCGCCAGCAAGTTTGCCACCAGTGAAATTATCACTATTTATTTGACAGTAGTTGCCACCTGCGCGTTCAACAGAAATAATCGGCACATCAAGTTGTTCAATTTCTTCTGGACTTAAAACGTGGCTGAGTAAGATAATCCCTTTAACCCGATAAGACTTCAAAGTATCAATCAACTCTAACTCTGCATCTTTTGTGTCGCGTGATGTATAAACAATAAAGCTATAATTTTTCTCTTTGCCATATTGAATTAACTGATTTAACAATTCCGTGTAAAATCCAAGATGCAGTTGTGGGAAAATAATACCAACGAGATTAGATTTGCCAGTTGCAAGCGTTCTAGCAACATTGTCTTGACTGTAGTTGAGTTCCTTGATGGCTACTTGGATTTTATCTTTCGTTTTTGGCGATAAAAGATTCGGTTTGTTGAAATACCTAGAGATGGTGGTTAATGAAACCCCACTTTTTTCAGCAATATCCTTTATACCAGTTTTATCCATATTCATTGTTTGTAACCTTTCTGTATTTAATGTCAAATTAGAAAACTAGAGGCTATCTTGATGATGTAATAACTTAAATTTATATCATATACTATTATCATACAACGTAGTAAGAAATTTTGCAAGGCTAACTGAAAATATTTTCATAAAAATATTGAGTTTTTTTCAATCCAATGAGTTGATTATAAATAGATATTCATTTTGGATAACTTAATTTGATGTGCTAATAATATAGTTTTCTTACTTGCGTATAGGAATGATAGGTTTTGTTTGTAATTATAATTTTGCGGAGGCTTGTGAAAATATTTTATGAAACCGCTTGACAATATAAATTTCATGAATTATAATTGAATTATAAAAAGGCTTACAAATGATTGATGGGGGAAAAAATTAAAGGTATGCCGATTTAACAATTATAGGAGGGAGGGAAAGCAATACGCCGACTGGAATGGATTGAAAATGCTGAGTAGGTTAAACGATTACAAACTTATAAATGGAACAAGTCTGTTAAATCAACCTCTAGCTTTCCTTATCAAATAATGGAATGGAGTAGAAATGAAAAAAATGACTATCAAAAAAATTGGTGTAGCCACCTTGGCACTGCTAACGCTTGTGAGTGCAGTGACACTTACAGGCTGCGGGAAAAGTTCGAGCGGTGAGAAATCTGCTAAAGATAAAAAAATTACTATCCTTGTTGAAAGTGGTGGCCCAGCTGAAACTGTCGCAAATAGTACAGCTGCAGCATTTAAAGCGAAAACAGGTTATGACGTCATCGTAGATGCGATACCTTATACAGGTATGTACGATAAGGTTTCAACTGAAATTAAGGCAAAGGCAGCAACTCATGATGTCGTCAGTTTAGATGTGCTATGGTTATCTGCCTTTGAAAACGCACTTTTGCCACTTAATGATACTGTGGATAAAAGCATTACATCAGATTTTTTGCCAACTTTAGAGGCTGGCGGTACTTTAAATGATAACTTACTAGGACTTCCAATGTGGCTTAACAGCAAGGTGCTGATTTACAGGAAAGACCTTTTTGCAGATGAAACAAATAAAAACGCTTTCAAAGAAAAGTATGGACACGATTTGAAAGTTCCGACAACATGGAAAGAGTATGAAGAGTGTGCATCATTTTTCACAAAAGACGGTATGTATGGCACCACGGTATTTGGAATGGCTTCCGGAGACACGGTCTGCAGTTTCCTTGATCACGCCTCACAAGCAGGCGCTAAGCCACTTGTACTCGACGATAAAAACAAAGTATTAGTAGCTGAAAAACCATATGTTGAGGCGCTACAATATCTGGTTGATCTTTATCAATCTGGAGATGCTCCAGAAGAGACTTTATCAGTTGCTTCAACAGAGTCTCAAGAGTTATTCAATAACGGCAAACTTGCTATGCAGCTTAATTGGAGTCACCAGTATCCTGCAGCCTATCTCTTGGATAAAGAACACGTTGGGGTAGCGCCGATGATTGGCGGACCTTCTGGTGTTGCTGCGACTACGGGGCCATGGTATCAGAGTGTTATGAAAAACTCATCCAATAAAGATGTCGCAGTAGAATATATCAAATTTATGTATGACAATAATGACAAATATATGACTGAGGGTTCACTTAAAATAGCTGGACGGACTTCAGTTTATGAGAAATATGGCACTGAACCGGGCAATGAGCATTTAAATGCTGTTTTGCAAACCCTTGACCATAAATACTCACAAAATAGACCAGCTACGCCTTATTGGACAGAAATCGAAGAAGTGCTCGCTAGTGCTGTTCAATCTGCTCTTTCAGGAAAAGTATCGCCTGAAAATGCACTAAAAGAGGCGAAAACTAAGATACAGGCTATTGTGGAATAGTTTTGAGGAGAAAATATTATGCAGCTAATATCCAAAAAAACAATCATTGCATTCTTTTTGCCGGGCGCATTGTTTATGGGGGTATTTATGATTTACCCTATTTTCAAAATGGGTTTAGACAGCCTATTCAATTTTGCTCCAAATGGTTTGAGAGAATTTGTTGGATTTGATAACTATATCAAGGCATTTACTAATGAAAGTTTCTTGCAGCCGCTAAAAAATACACTGATTTATGTCGTTCTTGCTGTTGTCATTGAGTTGATATTAGGTACCATTCTTGCGCTTGTGTTCGAGTCTCATTTTAAAGGTAATAAAACAATCCGCTCACTCATACTAACGCCGTTGATGATCGCGCCACTTGTGGCAGGGTTGATTTGGAAATTGATGCTCAGTTCACAATTTGGGATAATTAATCAGCTATTGGTTAATGTGGGGATTTTAAAAAATACCAGTCAAATACTTTGGCTTGCTGATGAAAAATGGGCTTTGCTCTCATGCACATTAGCTGACATCTGGCTAACAACACCATTTATGATGTTGATGATTTTAGCGGAGTTACAAGGTCTTGATGGTGGCATGTTAGAAGCAGCAACGATTGACGGAGCCAATTGGTGGCAGAAAATTTTTAATATCAAACTGCCTAATATCAAACCAGTTCTACTAACAGCATTGTCGATCAGAATTATTGATGCCGCAAGAACTTTTGATATTGTCTGGGCAATGACACAAGGTGGACCTAATGGCTCTTCTGAGCTTATCAGTGTTGTGATTTATAAGACCCTAACTAGGTATAATAAAGTGGGTTATGCTAGCGCAATGGCACTTATACTCATAGTAGTACTTGTGACATTTACACTTGTCGCCATGCAAGGGTTATGGAACCCTAAAAAGAAACAATCTGCATAGAGAGGGTTAAATGATGGAAAAGAAAAATAATTTACACATCAAAATAATGGCAATTTTATCGGTAATCTGCGCAATTATCTGGCTATTTCCCTACTTATATCTGATTAGTTCAGCTTTTAAGCAAGGAACAGAGGTCGTCTCTATACCAGCCAAATTTCTGCCCAAAGTACTTTCGATAGAAAATTTTACCAGCTTGTTTGAGCGTATGCCAGTGTTACATTACATTTTCAATAGTTTTATTGTGGCAGTATGTAGTACACTTATAGCCGTTATTTTAGGTGCATTGTCTGCGTATGCTATACAACGTTCGGGTGCTAAGCTCGCAATCTTATTAACAATTATTGTTTTGTGTCTCAAGATGATCCCAACTTCAAGTATCGCAGTGCCAATTTATGAGCTGATTACAAAACTTGGGTTGTATGATACAAAGATTGCGCTTGTCATCGTTTACGCAGCAATCAATATGCCCTTTGTAATGTGGGTAATGCTTGGATTTTATGAAGGTATTCCTGTGACACTAGACGAAGCAGCTTGTATAGATGGTGCTTCTAATATCAAAACTTTTATCTATATCATCCTACCTATCTGCACACCAGGGCTTGCAACAGCATTTGTATTTACTTTGTTCTTATCGTGGAATGAGTTTCTACTATCCTTACTGTTGACTAGCACAAGTGCGAAAACATTTACTGTAGGATTATCCGAGTTTTTATCAGCATATAGTATGGATTTAGGGCCAATGTGTGCAGGTGCACTCATCTTTAGTTTTCCTGTCATGGTTCTTTCAATTGTGGCACAGAAGTTCATTGTAAAAGGCATTACTGCTGGGGCAGTTAAAGGATAATGGGAGTAAAGTATATGACTAATAATAATGTTTATGATGTAACTCAGTGGCCTGTCGGAAATTCCTATGAAGATATTGGCGAAGTAATTAATGATATCATCGCTGATATCAAACGTAAACAATCACAAACTAATTTGAATGATGGTGGTAAACCAGGTGCGGTTATCTATATTCCGCCAGGTGATTATCATCTTAATACGCAAATCATGATTGATATCAGCTATCTTAAAATTAAAGGTTCTGGACACGGTTTCACTTCGTCTAGTATTCGCTTTAATGTACCTGAAACGGAGTGGTCTGAATTGCATGAACTTTGGCCAGGAGGTAGTCGGATCCTTAATGATTTGCCAATTATTGCAGGTACCACAGAACAAGAAGGTGCGGCAATTTTAGTCCATCGAGAGGGGAATCCTCGAATCAGTTCAGTTGAATTTGCTGACTTTTGTATAGATGGGTTACATTTTGTAGATGACGGTTCAAACGAACCTAATCCAGAAAACACTTATGTTAATGGTAAAACAGGGATTTATGTGGCAAGTGCATGTGACTCTTTTAGAATAACGGGTATGGGATTAGTTTATTTAGAACATGGTTTGACGATTTACCATGCAGACGCATTGACTATTCATGATAACTTTATTGCAGAATGTGGTAATTGTATTGAGCTACGTGGTTGGGGTCAGGCATCAAAAATAACAGATAACCTAATAGGGGCTGGATTTAAAGGCTATTCGATTTTTGCGCAAAATTTTGGCGGGCTTTTGATTACAGCCAATAACATCTTCCCAAGAGGTGCAAGCAGTATTCATTTTAAAGGTGTAACACGATCTATTTTAAGCAATAATCGCCTTCATGCATTTTATCCAGGTATGGTAGTACTAGAGGAAAATAGTTCGGAAAACTTAATTACTGCCAATCATTTTCTACACGACCATGAACCTTGGACTCCCTTGAAAGAAAAAAATAACGGTTTAGATGACTTATATGGCCTGCTTTATATTAGGGGCAACCATAATTCTATCATTGGCAATCACTTTTCGGAAATTATTGATACACAATATATCCGACCACTTGGTGCAAAACCGACTATCATTCGTCTTGTTTCAGGAAGTGAGAATTATATTGCTAATAACCATACCGTTGCAACAACATCACATGCCAAGATAAGTGATTCTTGTTATGCTGCTCAAGTAGATGCTTTATTAACGACAGAAGTTACCAACTCACTAGCTGTCACAACAGTCTTGATAGAAAAAGAATCAATTAAAAATACAGTTCTTGATTCAGGAAGCGATGAACAGGTTATTATGGATAAGATTATCAATGCTTTCAGAGCTACACCAACTGTAAAAATTTGAAATATGGCAAAATCTGATGGACTTTCTCTGTCAGATTTTGGTGTCGTAACGATAAAAATAAAGACTAGACTTGAACAGTGCTACCTTTAAATGTATAATTAGTGTAATTGGAGGTAATCTATGTTTAATCAACTGATTAAATTTTCAAACACCTGTTATAATCTAATCAAATTGAACCTATTTTGGTGGATGGGGTTGATTTTTGGAGGCATTATATTTGGTCTTTATCCCAGTAGTATCGTATTATTTCAACTAGTGAATAGATTTGTTCAAGGTTATGAAGTGACATTAAAAGATTTTTTTAGAGCCTATTTTCAAATTTTTAAATCTGCTAACCGACAAAATTTCCCTACTTTAATCTTAATACTTGTATTATTGACAGAACGACTAGTTGTGAATAATGAGCTACTAAAAAGCGATTATTAAAATTACTTGGGATGATCAAGAAACACCTAGTGTTTTAGTACCTTTTGGCGATTTCTTCTGTGTGGGACATTCTTTGCCTGGTAATTTCGAATCCATGCCCTTTAATGTATCGGTTAAACCTGAAGAATCTGGGAAATTTGGAGCTCCTTGTGCTTTGAATTGTTATTTCCCAATGCCATTCAATAAAAAAGCAAAAATTGAAATCATTAATGAAAATGAATTACCATTTGCATTGTATTATTATGTCGATTATGAACTGTACAAAGAAGAATTACCTGAAGATACAGTCTATTTCCATTCTCAATGGACTCGTAATAATCCTAATAATGGTTGGGGAAATGATTTACAAACGAATAGTCCAGATGTTCAAAATATTGCAAATTTGACAGGAGATGACAATTATGTAGTTCTTGAAACAGAAGGGAAAGGGCATTATGTTGGTTGTAATTTATCTGTCAACCATTTCCAAGGTAGTTGGTGGGGTGAAGGCGATGATATGATTTTCATTGATGGAGAAACCACACCAAGTATTAATGGAACAGGAACTGAAGACTATTTCAGTTTTGCTTGGGGAATGCAAAAAAATCATTTTCTATATAACGGTACAATTATTCATGAAGCAGATATGCCTGGATATACTGTCGCTTATCGTTTTCATATTGCTGATCCGATTCATTTTTCTGAAAAAATTAAAGTTACTATCGAACATGGACATGCTAACCATTTATCGGATGATTGGTCTTCGACGGCATATTGGTATCAAACACTTCCTTCCCCAATTCTATCAATTTTACCTGTAGATGAACGTATTCCAAATGTTGCCATTATGCCAAAAGTGGAACAAAAATTCTATCCAACATTGACTCCAGACCAAGAAAAGGCTTTTGCAGATGCTGAAAAACGCGAAAAATATTATCGTGAAGGAAAAGACAGTCAGATGATATTAAAATTTGAAAAAACTCATCAATCTGAATTGGATAATCTAAAAGATATTAAACGTACTAAAGAAAAACTATGAATTGATGGATGTAGAGAAAGGTATCTATGACAGAAAATAGTATTGATACAGAGAATAAGAAGTTTTCTAATCATTCTTTTTTATACAATTTCCTACTTAAGGCTGGGTGGATGAGTTTCATGAACCCTGTCATCTATTATAACTTTACATTAAAAGACTATATACTGAATCATCAGATAAAAATTAAGGAAGGTAATCATGACAAGTAAGCAAACACTAAAAGAAATTAATGCTTATATCTTTGAAAATAGTGAACAGATAGAGAAAAGTAAATCACGCCTAAACTATCACTTTATGCCACCAATTGGCTGGATGAATGACCCAAATGGGCTAGTTTATTTCAATCATGAGTATCACTTGTTTTATCAATTTTATCCATTTGGTGTCGAATGGGGGCCGATGCATTGGGGGCATGCGAAAAGTAAGGATGCTGTGAATTGGGAGCATTTGCCTGTTGCGCTTGCACCGTCAGAAGACTATGATTTTTCGGAAACTGAACGTGGACATGGGTGTTTTTCTGGTAGTGCAGTTGTTAAAGATAAGCAGTTAGTTTTGATGTATACGGGAAATGTTGACAATAGACATCCAAAACAAACTCAAAATATTGCGGTATCTTCTGATGGCCTGCATTTTGAAAAATGCACTGAAAATCCTGTTATCGCTTCTTTTCCAGAAGAAGGGACGGAAGATTTCAGGGATCCTAAAGTATGGGAAGATAATGAAAATTATTATGCCGTTATTGGTACAAAAAAAGATGGTTTGGGTAAGGCCGCTTTATATCAATCTCAAGATTTGCTAAATTGGGATTATAAGGGTATTTGTGCTCAGAGTAACGGTGAGCAAGGAGATATGTGGGAATGTCCAGACCTATTCAATGTAGATGGACAAGATGTTTTAATTGTTTCTCCGATGTATGGTTTAAAAAATAGTAGTCCGCTTGCAATTTCAGGGACTTTTGATTCTGAAACAGGAAAATTTGTACAACATCATTATGATTTTCTTGATTATGGTCATGATTTTTATGCGCCTCAAACTTTAATTGATGATCAAAATCGTCGACTTATGATTGGTTGGATGAATATGTGGTTTGCGGAAATGCCAGAGAAAAAAGATGGTTGGGTAGGTGCCATGACCGTTTCCAGAGAATTAAGTTATCATAACAACCAGGTGTATCAATATCCTGTGAAAGAAATCGAAACGCTTCGTTATGATGGCATCAGTCAGTCAGATTTGATTGTTTCAAATCTGAGTAGTTTTTCAACTAAAGTTAATGAAGCTACTGATATTGAACTTGAGATCGATTTGGACAAAACTGAAGCAGAGATATTCAGCATTTATCTGAAAGTTTCTGAAACGGTAAATGAATATACTGAACTTCTTGTAGATGTTGTAAAGGGGAACATAAGATTTATTCGGGATAAATCTGGGGCGGGAGAAAGAACTGAATCCCTTGCACCATTTGACAATAACCTCGCGAATTTGAAATTAAGAATTTTAGTTGATACAAATTCAGTTGAACTATTTATTAATGATGGCCAGCAGGTTATGACAAACAGAGTTTATCCGATTGGTGAAGATAATCTATTTAAGATTGTTTCAGAGCAAGATCTTTATATCACACAATTGAACTATTGGAAAATGAAGAATATATAGAAGGAAGAATGAAGGCTATGTTATTAGGTAGTATTGAAGCAGGTGGGACAAAATTTGTCTGTTCGATAGGTAATGAACAATTTGACATTAAAAATTCGGTAAGCTTTCCGACAACAACACCGAAGAAAAGTTTACAACAGGCGATTGATTATTTTAAACAGTATGATGTTGCAGCGATTGGGATTGGTTCATTTGGTCCGATTGATATTAATCGGGAATCTAAAACTTATGGTCATGTGACGACAACGCCTAAACCCTATTGGTCTAAAACAG
This sequence comes from Pseudolactococcus yaeyamensis, assembly GCF_054658615.1. Lineage (NCBI taxonomy): Bacteria > Bacillati > Bacillota > Bacilli > Lactobacillales > Streptococcaceae > Pseudolactococcus > Pseudolactococcus yaeyamensis. The sequence continues at coordinate 4,032 of NZ_BAAGGP010000049.1, read as the reverse complement.
ATGTGGTTGGCTTTTTGAAATCACAATTAGACGTACCAATTTATTTTACAACAGATGTTAATTCATCTGTTTATGGTGAAATGGTGGCGCAAGGTATTCAAAATTTGGTCTATTTCACAATTGGCACAGGTATAGGCGCGGGTGCTATTCAGAAAGGTCAATTTATCGGAGGTATTTCTCATGCGGAAATGGGACACCAATTTGTTAAACGCCATCCACAAGATTTAGATTTCAAAGGTATTTGCCCTTTTCATGGGGATTGCTTAGAAGGTCTTGCAGCTGGACCAAGTTTAGAAGCACGAACTGGAAAGCGTGGTGAAAATATCTCATCGGATTCAGAGATTTGGGATATTCAAGCCTATTATATTGCTCAGGCTGCGATTTCAGCTACGCTAACTTTAGCGCCAGAAAAAATCATTTTCGGTGGCGGTGTCATGTCTCATGAGCACATGATTATACGTGTTCGTAAATTTTTCAAAACATTGTTAAATGATTATGTTGTTACGCCACCATTGGAAGTTTACTTGCAAAATACATCCATTGTTAATAACGGCTCAGCCACACTGGGTAATTTCGCTTTAGCGCTTGAGGCATTTAAAAATCCATCTATGGAACATGCTATTAACCCCAAATAGATGATAGAGACATAAAAAAGTTGAGAAACCTCATTTCTCAACTTTTCTTTTAACGTCTGTAATTTTCTGTCCTTTTTCCTCGCCATCTAAGATGCTTTCAAAGGCTGGAATGGCAACATCTGGATATTTTTGATGGAAGGCGGTCGTCACGATGCGGTAAGCAAGGCGAGCATTGCGGGACAAAATTGGACCGTGGAAGTAGGAACCGAAGACATTTTTATAGGTCATGCCCTCTGTACCATCTTCATTGTTATTACCTTGCCCGATAATAACGCGTCCGAGTGGTTTTTGATTGTCCGCCAAGAATGTTCGGCCTTGGTGATTTTCAAATCCATAATATGTTTCATCAAATTCATCATTATGGATTTCGATATCCCCAATAAAGCGGTTATTTTCTTGGTTCAGCGTGTAATGATCCATGGCTGAGATGCCATCTATTTTACGACCGCTTGCCTCGATATAATATTTGCCGAGGAATTGGAAACCGCCACAAATGGCTAACATGGTGCCATTATTTTCGATAAATTTCTTGATTTCAACTGCTTTTGTCGGTAAATCTTGACTGACGATGAATTGTTCGTAATCCTGACCACCACCGAAAAAGACAAGATCATAATCATCAGCGTTAAAAGTGTCTTCAAGCGAAACGATGTCGAAAGTCATGCGAGCGCCTAATTTTTCACCGACGTATTTGAGCATTAGGATATTACCATTGTCACCATAGGTGTTCATGAGATCCCCGTAGAGGTGAGCGACACGCAAGTCATAGGGGAAATCACCTTCAGATTTAATAGAAGTATAGGTCATTTCATTTCTCCATTCACATAGTGGCGATTGGCCAGTATTTCTCGCATCTCAAGCATGGCCGTATAAGTAGCTAAGATATAGACGTGTTCGCTGTCCTGTTGTTCGATGAGGTCAAGCACGTCAGCGAGTTTTTCGCTCTCCGTTATGCTATCAGGATCAAAGCCTGAAACACGAATTCGGCGTGCCATCTCAGTATGTCTAACACCACCCGTCATCACACTGGTAACATCTAGGTCATGAATAGTCTCGAAGTTCGCATCCCAAATCCAACTGGTATCAATTCCATCCGCATAATTGGCATTGAGTAAAGCGACCAAGGCGAAAGGATATGGGGCTAATTTCATCATATCTAAGACCTGGTTAGCACCTACTGGATTTTTAATGAGGACAAGCGTACATTTTTTATCGCCAACATTGAAGCTTTCCTGACGACCAAAGACAGCATGAGAGTTGTTAAAACCTTGCGTGATCAAAGAAGATTCAAGACCGAAAAATTCAGCAACTGATACCGCAGCAAGGGCGTTGTAAATATTATAAAGACCGCCGACATTGATATGATAAGTCGCATCATCAATGACAAATTCTGATGTCGTATTGGTGATATTGGTTAACTCTGTCAAACGATAATCAAGTTCAGGATGGTGGAAACCACAGTTCTGACAGATGTAATCGCCCAGATTGGCATAGGTGTTCATCGTGTAATCTAGGATATGGTGACAGTTGGGGCAGACAATGCCTTCTGTATTATAATGTGCGCGCTTAGGCGCATGATGCTCGTGGTCAAAACCATAATACTTAACAGGGTTAACCAAGGCTTTCGAGTTAAAAAGTGGGCTATCGCCATTCAGAAGGACAGTCGCATTGGGCGCTTTAGCGGCCCCTTTAATAATGAAGTCGTAGGTCGTGTAAATTTCACCATAACGGTCCATCTGATCGCGGAAAATGTTAGTGAAAACAAAGAGGCTCGGCGTGATGTATTCGGTCACAGCTGGTAGGCTAGCCTCATCAATCTCAAGCACGGCGATATTTTTACCCGTTTTGTTTCGCTTGGCAGACAGGAAAGTCGACACAATTCCGGTGATCATGTTGGCGCCTGTCGTGTTAGTCGCGATTTGACCAAAGGCATTTTCTAAAATCCCCACGGTCAGTGCAGTTGTGAGAGTCTTGCCGTTGGTACCGGTCACGACGACAATCTCATAATCACGCGCAATCGTGTCAAGGATCTTAGGAGCTATTTTGAGTGCCAGACGGCCAGGAAAAGTCGACCCACGCTTGAAGAATTTCTGAAGTATAAATTGGCTGGATTTTCCGGCGAAAACCGCTAAACTTGATTTAAATGTCATGAAACTATTTTACCACATTTTGTGTTAAAATTTGAGTGGAGGTATCATCATGACAGAAATTAAGAAAATTGGTTTTATCGGTTTGGGCGTAATGGGGCACGCCATAGCATCTAACCTCATCTCTGACGGCTACGAGCTCTACGTTTATAACCGTACAGCTCCAAAAGCAGATGATTTGGTGGCCAATGGTGCTAGCTACTTGCCAACGCCACGTCAAGTCGCAGCAGCAAGCGACCTGATTATGACGATGGTAGGTTACCCAACAGATGTAGAAGAAGTTTACTTTGATGAAGCAACAGGTATTTTCTCAGGCATTTCAGCGCAGAAGATTGTGATTGATATGACAACGTCGACGCCTACATTAGCCAAAAAGATTGCTGAAAAAGCAAGTGAACTAGATGTTCTGACACTAGATGCACCAGTCAGCGGTGGCGACATTGGTGCTAAAAATCGCACACTGACAATTATGGCAGGTGGTGATCAAGCAGCCTTTGCGCAAGTCACTGAGATTTTTGGAAAAATTTCCAAGAAAGCACAATATTTTGGTCCTGCAGGAAGTGGGCAACACGTCAAAATGGCCAATCAGATTGGGATCGCTGGCACCATGACTGCTATGTCAGAATTACTGGTCTATGCTAAAGCGGCAGGCCTAGATTTGCCAGCAGTCATTGAAACCTTGCTAGCTGGCGGTGCCAATACCTGGTCACTCGCGAATTATGGGCCTCGTATCTTAAAAGATGACTATTCACCAGGCTTTTTTGTCAAACATTTTATCAAAGACTTGAAGATTGCCTTGGACGAATCTCAAAAAATGGGCTTAGACTTACCTGCAACGCAAGGTGCCTTAACTCTATATGAAAAACTAGCAGACAGAGGTTTTAATGATGCAGGAACACAGGCTTTGATTAAGCTTTGGTGGGATTAACACCTCTCAATTAATTGGAGTGTTTTGCGGTTTGATATATTTATAATTATGTCAAATAAGTTTCCACGAACAGGCAGTGATCACACGTTGATTCTCAAGGTTATATCAACTCTGATGACTGCGTGCATTGGATTAGCGCTTTATCATAAACTCAAACCTAATACTAGAAAGAAGGGATATAATTGAAAATTAATCTTAAAAAGAGTCTAACCACGCTCGCTATTGCAAGTTCCTTTATGGGAGCTTTTTTTATTACTCCAAAAGTTCTAGGGACTTTTGAACCGACAGTGGTTCATGCTGCGGATAGCACACAAACAGCCGT
>NZ_BAAGGP010000048.1:0-22088 GCF_054658615.1 Pseudolactococcus yaeyamensis | reverse complement strand
CCGATTGATCACCAAGCGTATAAATGGACTTTGTATCATAGATAAAATTTGTTTGCTCTTCAGTTAAGCTGCTACCTTCGATTCTATTGCTATTGTAGGCAAAACGTTTTTGAGTGATATCATAAACGCCACCATGTACCTTGCCTTCTCGTTCTAGCCTTAACCTTGTTACTAAATCCATTACCATAAGGACTCCTTCTTTCTTTTAGTATATCATAATCAGATAATGAGGTCATCTTTACCATTGATTGTTTAATTGCTTATTAACTCAAAAAAACGAAAAGTAGAAAAGTGTAGTATGCCACTTTTCTACTTTTCTACTTTTGGTCTTTAAAATATTTACAACGAACGTCCTTTAGTATGCCCTGGTGTTTCTTTTGTTGAGTTTGATGCTTTATTCTGTTCTTGTTGCTGTGTTTTTAATGCTTTTTCAAGACGTTGATTCAAATCTTTTGGTGTGACTTTCATGACCAATTTTCTAAAGAAGTTATCTTGTTCTTCTCTAGAAAGCGTGTGAAGCTGATGCAATTTTTCAATCGGATAACTCTCAATAAGAGAAATTACTGAGGCCGTTTCTGGTGCTAAACGAGTTTTAAAATCAGATAAAATCAATTCTTTTAAAACTGGATGGGTTAAACCACCTGGCAACATTTCTATCGATGTCCGATACAAAAAATCTTTGAAATTTCTGTTATCATTTGATTCGTAAAAATTAATCAACTCTTCGATAAACGCTTCTTGCTGATCTACTGGAATTGCTAAAACTGCACTATTACTTTGTAACAAAATATGATTCGTTATCATCTGAGCAGTTCTCTTATTACCATTATTAAACCATTGACCTCTTGATACTGAGGATAGCATCTCCATACCTCGGTCAATCGGATTTTCAATCTTGCTAATGCGTTCAATTTCTGATTTGACATCTTCATAAGTTGGAATACCAGGTTTGTAATCAGTCCCCGAAATATAAACAAACTCATTTCTTAATTTCCCTGGATCAGAATAATGTCCTGCACCAACAATTTTATTATACTCTGCAAGAAGTTGATAATCTAGAGGATAGTCAATATTTTCAAACAAAAACTGCCAAGCGTGTTTTAAATTGTTGATAACAACAACCGTTTCCACATCGACATTATTAGGTGAACGTCCCTCAAAAATTTCTTTTGTCTGAGGAAAAGTGACCCCACGAACTAATTCAATGTTGGCTATTTTCCAAATACTATCAACAACTAATCGTTTAGCTGATTCAACTGCCACTTCTCTATCTACTTCTATATACTCATAATTCATAACATCTTCTCCTGTTCCTTTTAGTATATCATAAACTAAATAAGAGGTCATCTTTACATTAAGTGTTTAATTGCTTATTAACTCAAAAAAACGAAAAGTAGAAAAGTGTAGTATGCCACTTTTCTACTTTTCTACTTTTCTACTTTTCTACTTTTCGGTATTTAAAACATTTACAACGAACGTCCTTCAGTGTGACCTGGTGTTTCTTTTGTTGAGTTTGATTCTTTATTATGTTCTTGTTGCTGTGTTTTTAATGCTCTGTCAAGACGATCAGATAAACTATTGACTGTTTTTTCTGATTGTCTTGATCCAGTCTCAATAGCTGGGATAACCCTCAGGAAATCTCCCAGCGCTTCTGTCTCCGAGAATGGACCACCTTCTAAGCCAACACCATAATAGCCTAGTAAAGCATCCATAAATTGATTGTACTTTCTACCTACAGGTGGCATCAAGTATTCTTGAGAGACTAACGCACCTATCGCATGATTGGCTGAGATTAAAGCAGTTCGCTTATTACCATCTTGAAAAGGTTGCAACTTTGCGATTTGTGCAAACACTTGCCAAGCATCTAATCTCGTTTTTGGTGATTGCTCCCACATTGTTACAATCTCATCAAGATCTTCTTCTTCAATTTGAATAGGTGGAAAATAAGAAACGACGCCCCCATTTTCAGATGGCCATAAATCCACATGGATTTTATCTCTAATCGGATCAATGACAACATCTCTTAACCTACCAGGATCGTTGGGCTGTTCTTTGCTGTCACCAGTGAATTGCGAATTAATCCCAATAATACTTTGAATACTAAATGGTACATCTTGAGCAAAGTGAATGGCTCTCAGTGTATCCTCAAAAATGACACGATCATCATTATCACTTCTCAACGGCGTAACTGATTGGGTAATCAAAGCCTCTTTTGTTTGAGAGATGGTGCTACCATAGTCATTGAATTTTCCTAAATTTGTAATAAACTCTGCTAATTTTTCAATATCCATATTCATCTCTTTCTATCCTCAGATTTCTATTACTGAGACAAATTATCTTTAGTCAATTATAACATAATGTCTCACTTTCTGTTTTTTATCGTTCGTTTTTAACTCCCTTTTCTCTTTCCGATGCTTCAGATTTTTCAACCGTATGGCGAATATCTTGATAGAATATCAAGTCTTGAGAAACGCTTTCGAGTTTTTCACTTATCAAAGTCCTTTCGATTGTTAAGGCTTCAATTTCTTTTTCAAGATTTGAAACATCGGTATTAGGATCAACACCAAGTGCTAACAATTTATTCTCAAAATCTTCTTTGGTGAACTCAGGAAACAACGACGCTTCTTGTTCACTAACACTGGCCAATAATAATTTATGCGACTGGTTAAGCAACAATATTTTTTTATCAGCTTCGTCTAACTGATCATTGATTTTAGAAACCGTCTCATCAAATTTCAGCGCAAGCGTATCAAATTGCGTGCCATCCGAAACATTATTTTCAGCTAAAAAGTTTAACGCATCAACCAGGTCATCAATTTGTCGCAACTCTTTTGGTTTTTGAATAGGTACCGTACCATTATACTTAGTCAACTGATTCGCGAGTGTTTTGCCCATCAAATATTTATTACTTTGACTATTCCTGTCATTCATAAAATAAAAATAATCTTTCTCTTTGATAAACATATCAAAGCTGCCATCGTCATTTTTTTCCAGATATTTATTGTGAACGAAAATCAAACCTTCGTTACCGAGGCCATAATCTACTTCAACATAAATACCATGAGCAGTTACTTTGGCAACTTGCCAATCTTTAAGGTGCAAATTGATCTCGAAATCATTTTCAATCGTTGCTTTCTGTTGATCATAGAGATTTTTTATTTCATCTAAACCAGGTACGACATCATTTTCTTTGAGACGTGCAACAATACCTTGACGATCATATCTGCCATCATATTGTTTCAGTTTGGCAATAGATCGACTTCTTGTCGGTCTAACTTGCGGCTCATCCAATAATTTGTATTTGGCAAACTTTCCTGAAAAATCAATGTTCAAATTTAAAGCACGTGATTTCAAAATAAAATCATGCTCATCTTTTGAGTTGGCGAGTAAAAAATCAACACGGCTTTTAATTTGCTGCTTGAAATTTTTCTCACGATGATATTGATAATAAGTTGTATGATTTTTGAAAGTTGACTTTTCATGCTCAATAATTTTTGCGCCTGCATAATCTGCGTGCTTATCTGAGATTTGTTCAAACTTCCTTTTCGTTCCTTTTTGCCAACGGAAAGCTTTTCCTGTCAAGCTGTTAGTCGAATTAAAAACAATATGATTGTGGATATGTTCCTTATCCGTATGTGTTGCGATGACAAATTCATAGTCACCACCCGTCAATTCTAAAATCGTTTTTCTGCCAATCTCATGAATCTCTTCTGGCGTTAAATGATCCTCTGGACTAAAACTTTGAATGAGATGGTGTGCGAGTACGCTTCCCCCTCGACCATCCGTTTTGTCAAAATCTTTTTGACGAAAACCAACTTTTCCACTCTCGTCTAATAACTCGATGTCAGTTCCTTTTTTCAATTTGGAAAATTTTTTCGTCATCAACATCTCGTTTGCTGCATCGTAAACATCCGCAATCAAATGACCTGAAACTAGCTGTTTACTCATCGTCTTATCTGAATTTGCAATGTAGGGAAAAATATTATCTAGATGACTATTTGAGTTTGAAGCATTCACAAGTGTCTTGTCCGCATTCTCAACATAGTCTTTGACCTGGTGTAAATTTTTCGTGGTATGCACATTAAAATGTTTGGTATAAACCATCAAATGACCCTCTCTTGTTTCAATTCTTTCGACAAGGTTTCTTGGACGATTTGTTTCAAATCTTTTATCTCTGTTAATAATTCTGTGACATCTTCTTGCGAAACTTCTCCAAGCAGGTGCGCATATTTTGCCACTTGGTTGACATTATGACCAACTCGATTTACCTCTGAAGCCAATTTTTGTAATTGCGAATAGTCCACTAATTTTGCTTCGCCTGTAATCAACATGATGCGGGCATAATTTTGAAAATTATCAAATGGACTGGCCGCAACTTTTTGATTGATGAAATCAATTTCTGATTTTTCAAATCGAATTAATTTTTGAATGCTGCGCCGACGATTTTCTTTTTTCATATCACTTTCCTTTCAATCCCACTCAAAAATTCAGTGTCAAACTTTAAAAATTTAAGTGCAAAAATATTTTTTTCAACCCCAAAAAGAGTTTGGCAGCCACACCCCCTCAGGAGGGGGCATGTCTTTGGCAAGCAGAGCATATGGATATCCATATGCGATTTTTTAACAACCAAGCACGCAAAACGATTTCAAAAAGTTCCTTTGGACTTTTCATCATTTTGCGTGCCTGGCTGTTAAAATTTTTGGGGTGTCCCCCAATCCCCTTTTGCTTTTTTACAACACAAAAATATTTTTGTGCGCCCTCTTTTTAGAATTTTATTTTTAAATTTTTTTTGATTATCCGTAGATGTTGATGATTTCTTTTTTGAAAATATCAAAGCGCCAATCAGGCATTTTTTTGATTATTTCGAAAGCCACTTGATGAAAATCATCATCATCAAGTTCCTGATTTAAACCTTCTGTCGCCATTTTTTTGAAAGATTTTTCAACTTCCTTACGTGTCACATCCTTGAATTGCGGATCTAGTTTTGGTTCTTCTGAACCAAAATCTTCCAACGCAAATGTCAACAAGGCTGACATTATTTGTTCTTGTTTCTCACTAGTCATGATTGCTCTCCTTCGATTTTAAAATCACTTAATTGCCGTGAACGATTATTGATTTGTGCCACCTTGTTGGTTATCTTGTCTGCAGATGAGCTCCCTGTTTGTTCACGGCGTGCGCTTTTTTTGCGTCAAGATTTTCTTTAACTTCTGTTTTTTGTACTTCTTTTGCTTTTGAAATTTTATTCTCAAGAATACTTTCTTGATTGACATTCTTATCTTGAATCATGGCTACTGACTGATTAATTTTACCAATCAGTTGATGTGCTTCTTTCTGAATCTGATTTAAAGTAGCTTCAAGATTATCTAAAGTTTTGCCTGACTCAGTCCAATTAGAAAGATAATCAAAATTGTAATCTTGGTTCTCAACTCCAAAGTGATGCGCCACCATATAAGCGATACTTTCTGCTTCAAATTTTTGTTGCAGCTGCGCCTCAGTTCCTAAATTTGACTGTGAGTTTGCCTGATGTGAGACGTGTGTCGTTTCACGGATGAGTGAATTTAACGTTTCAGATACGCCCATACCTTTCGCAATACCAATCATTTGATCTTGTTCATGATAGAAACTTTTAACGCCATCATAATCAACAGGTACAACTTTAACAAGAGAATTGGCAACGATTGCTCGATAAAGCACTTTGAAATTTTCTTGTGATAACTTATCTTCTGACTGATAAAATTCTTTTGGAATTTCTTTGCCAGTAGTTTGGGCCACATCAAAAACGGGCGTAAGTGAAAAGCCTTTTTTCAAAATGGGTTGATTGTTTTCATCAAGTAACACATTCCCTTTATCGTCCTTTGCCGTATAAGAAATCGGTGCCTGAATTTTAAGTGATTTTGAACCTTTGGTAACATTTCTATCAAAATCTTTTTGCCATTTATTGAAACTTGCTATCATGCTGGCATCTGGATTTTGAGCCAAAATCATGCGAACATTTCTTTGAGAATAAGAATGGAATTTTGTTTGCGTTTGTAAATATTTTTTCCAATTTTCAACATCCAAGTACATTTTTAGATTATCTTTCATGAAATCAGCCAAGGCAGCTGAACGTTCTTTGGTATCTGTCATACCAAAAATATCAGAGAGTGTTTGTTTTTCTACTTCTTGTTCGACCGCCTCTGTTTCTGAATTGACAGTTTCATCTGGCACAACATCTGGAATTTCTAAGTCATCATTTATTGCTTCAGTTGCTTCAGTTGCTTCGAGAGAAGCCAAATCATTGATATCTTCCTGCCCTTGCGTGATATCATCAGTAACAACATGATCTTGAAAATCTTTAATATTAAATCTTTCCAAGTTCGTTTCGCCTTTTGATTGTAACCATGCTTTGAAATCTAAATTTGTAAAATCTTGTTGGTAGGCTTCATAGATGTATTGGTCTAGTGTCATCATACTTCTTGCCTCTTCTGACAAAGCAGCATACTCTGCTAGAAGCGTTTCAATATCCTTACTTTGTTCAGATTCAACCTCTGTTGTCTCTTCAGGAACACTTTCTTGGCGTGGCTCGCCTAGTTTGACTTTGATTTTGGGTTGAGGTGCAACTTCAATTTCAGGTACAACTTCTTCAACTTTTTCAACGTCTTCATTTTTAGATTTATCTTCTTCTGAAATTTCATGCTTGCTTTTTTCTTCCAAGGCAAATTTCGTATCGATGCGATCCGCAAAGTTTTTTAGTTTATCATTAACGTTTAAAATTCTGCGATTGATACCATTCTTCACTGTGAGGCGCACGTCGTCGACTTTATCTACTAGATTATCTTTCTTCGTATTTAAAGCAGATGTGATGCTGTCTCTAAGCTCTTTGAGAGATTGACGGATTGCTTCGAACATTTGTTTTAAGAGTGAATGCGTTTGTTCCTGCGTTGGATTTTCTAGCTTGTTATAAGCATTACCAAAATTCGTAATAATGCCCTCAATGCGTTTCATATGATTGTCAAGGAGTGTTTCAATTTCATCTTTGGTCAGATATTGACTGTTGTCTTCAGTTGCTTTTTCAACTTCATCTAACAACTCATCTACCGTTTGAGCAATCTCAAATGAAATCTTTCCACTTTCAATCTTGACCATGTTTTGAATAGTATCTTGAGTGACATTCACATCTTCTGGACTTGCATTTTCCACTGTTGTTTTCCCTTTAGTTTGTAATTCTGAAGTAGGATTTTCAACTTTAGAAGCAATCTCTTTTTCTTGAGCTGCAATCCCGAGTTCTTCATCTCGTTGAAGTGTCATTTCTTCTTTCTCGTTTAGTAATCGCTCATCATCATCGAAGCGCTCTTGTTGAGAGCTATTCGATGCTTTGACATAGCCATCTATCAATTTTTCAACTTCTGCTTGTGAAATTTCTTGATTGAAAAATTGATTTAAGACAGTAACGACTTCTCCTTGGTAGCTATCCCTGGAATCATTCCCATGTAAAATAGTGAATCGTTCATCAGTAAATTTTCCAAGATGTTTATGTTCATCATCTTCGAAAGCGCTATTTCCTGTCGTTTCTTCTAAATAATGAGCAACAACATCTCTAAAATTTTGATTGTTTTCAACTGTCACGTTTTCTTCCTCTGTTTTCTCTAAAGTAGAATTTTCTACTTGTGTACTTTCCTTAGTAGCGGTTGCCTCTTCAGATTTTGGTGTGATACTTGCTAAATCTTTGAATAACGATATCTCTTCATCATTCTTGGCTTCTTCCTTAGTTGCTTCAACGGCAGGCACATCTTTTCTCACAGCTTCACGAACTCTTTCATCTTCAAATGCTTTATCCGCTTCTTCTGGTGTGATCGGATGGTTATTGCCTAAAATAGTTTCAACACCTTGTTCTTGACCAATCGTTTGTCCCTTGGCATCAACATGAGTTTTGTGGTAACCATGTTGGTCAGGTGTTTCAACACCTTGACCTTGAAACTCAAGGCTACCAATATAACCATCTGCCATTAACGAGTCCTCATATTTTAAGGCCTGTTCAAACATATTGGTCGTTTCAATTCCCCAACTATTACTCGAAATCCAAAATGAGTCTTCATCATTTTTAAAGACATAGTAACTTGTTTCTTGTTCATCTTGATTTGGGTCATTTGGAAAAGTAGAACTTTCTACTTTTCCACTTTGTGCTGTTTCTTGTGCCATCTCTTTTTCCTCCTGTGTCATATTTTCGACGTCTTGTTGTTGAGAGGCTAATAGCTCCTCTACCTTGGCTCTGTCTGCATCATTTTGTGGTTGATATTTGAAATTAGACGTGAGTTTGAAATCTCCTGATACATCATCAATCTCTAACGCCACTTTACGCAAGCCTTTGACAAAATAAAAGGTGGGTTTCTTGGCCCACTGACTAACTGCGCCACTATCAATCAAAGTTTGAGCTGCAGGGCTAATGATTGAAGCGTTACGCTCAGATTGAACCGCCATTTTTTCGAGGTTGACTAATTCCTTTTTATACTTGCGGATTGTATCGCTTGTATAAATGCCCTCTCCTTTTTCATATGCGGCGATGGCTGCTTGGATACGTGGCATATTAGCAACACTCATGATTAAGCCATTACCCTGCTTATTCAAACCGTTAGCTTTCTTTTCCTCACGTGCTTCGAGTTTTTCGACAAGTTTTTCCTGTTCCTTGAGTTCTTCTAATTTTCTAAACATACGGTCTTGATATTTCTCAACTTGATTTCGTATCTGCCGTCCTTTAGAATTCATGACAATCGGTTGACCAAAAGGTGCACCCGCCATTGGATTGCTTGCATCAGCAGTAGCAAACTCTTGTTTCAATCGTTCTAATTTACGTCTGGATTGTGTTAAACGGCTATTATCTTCTTGGTTATTAGATGAGACCTCATTAGTTTCGTTAATAGAATTTTCTACTTTTCCAATTTTGTTTTCTTTAAGTTCTTCTTGACTATGTTCTTTATTCTTTTGTGAGATTTTTCTAACTTCAAGTTCTTGAATTAAAGTTGACACTTCTTCAGAAAAGCGAACCTGATTTTCAATCTCTTTACGATTATCGTTCCACCAATTTAAAACATCATCTGGTTTATCCACAACAAAAGGGGCATGGATAACAACAATATCATTCTCATCTACAAAGCCAGTATTAACAAACATTGGGCTACTATCAGCCCGTACTAACTCGTCATCAGTCAAGACAAAACGTAACTTTTCAAGTGATGCACGAGGGACTTTTTCGTTATTTCTGTAGGCGCTAGAGAATTGCACCGTCCGTAAGTTAATATCAATATTTGACTGAGATAAATCTCTTTTGTTAGTAGAAAATTCTACTTTTCTACTTTTATTTTCTTCAGCAACAGTTTGTTCAACTTCATTTGAGTTATTTTCATTATCAAACAAACTCAGAACACCAGTTTGCTCATCCAAAATTTTCTCTTGTTCCAGCTTAAGCAATCTTCGAAAATCAAGCTCTTTTTCTAAAGCCACAACTTTGTCTGAAGAACGAATTTGCTTATCAATCGCTTCATAATTATCTTCCCACCAGCTTATAAAACCAGTTTCTCTTGGGTTATCTACAACGAATGGCGTATAAATAACAGGTTCTTCTGTTTCAGTGTCCTGCAGTTCAGCACGAACAAAAAGATGACTATCATCTGCCCATTCAAGAGACTCCGAGTCTTCCAAAACCAATGTCAAATCCTGTGACTGTGGCACTTTTTCATTATCCTTGTAGCCTTCAGAAAATTCCACAGCACTTAAATCAATATTGATATTTGATTGAGGAAATCCTTTTTCATTAGTAGAATTTTCTACTTTTCTACCGCTATCTTCCTTGGCTTGTTGCGCAGTATTAGTCTCGTTTTCAACATCTGCTTTCTCAGGTACTTCCGTCTGTTCTTCCGCAAATTTTATTTTCGTTGCTGAATTAATTGTTGGCTTATCGCTCATATCTGCCCCCTCACTGCGTTTTGTGTCGTTCTCTGGCAACTTTGTCAGTTATTCCGTTTTCGTCGCTCTCAGGCGATTCTGAGAGGTTGTTTTCTTGATTTAAAGTAGCGTTTTCTACTTTTTTAATTTCTTCTTGTGTTTCTTCTTCGCTAATAACTCTGAGTGGGGATTGGCTGTAAATATCCATAACCTTCTCAAGTAGTTGTTTATCCAAAACAACGGTACCACTTTGTTGATTGAGATAGTCTAAGAAGTGATAGGGAACCAGGACAAACGACCAAGGATTATCAGGAATACCTGAATTCATCAACGGATAGTCCAATAATCGTCCTACTTCATACGATAAATTGTTGGCAGATTGACCGATTGGTGGATAATCAAGTTGAATCAAACGATTAATATGATAAGCGCTTATCGCTAACTCACCTATAAAGTTTGTAGAGGCATCGGATTTTGTTAATCTCAAAATATCCAGATTATCCTTAACTAATTGATACAGTTCATTTTGTTCTGGTGTGCCTTTTTCATTATAAAGCTTGAGCGTATCCTTGGTAATTGACTCAAATAATGACCGATTTTCGCCAATTAAAGTGATCATTTTGGGGGTGACATATTCTAAAGGCGAGTGAATGCTGACATTTCTAAATAATAGATAAGTGTAGACGTCATCTGAAAATTGTAGTTTTAATTTCCCAGCAGAAATTTTAGTTTCTACTGCAACGTTTAATTCATCATTTTTAGATTTTAGCTCATCACTTGTAAATACCGTCTTCTCCTTTGGTTCTGAAATGCCAAAGGCAGCCACCTTATCCCTCAATTCAGGAAATTGTTTATCCATATAATGAAAAAGCTCTTGACGGCATCTATCGTCAAAAGCTTGATATTGTGGGGAAGTCCTATAAAATTTTGCGGTGTGACTGAGACTTGTATCAAGCCCTAAGTCAGTCACATAAAGCTCAAAAGCTCTCGCAAACACTTCAGTCGGTGTTTTGAAATACCTTGCAATCTCTGTGCTACTACCTGACATTGTCGTCTGGAGTAACGCAAGTTTTTCAGGAGACAGGTTATCAAAGTTCTCTTGATACCTTTTTAAGATAGGTTCAAAAGCCATTTGAAGACTGAGGTTACCATCAGGACTGGCGTTATAATCCAGATAGTGGCCATACTCATGGATAAATGATTGAATGCCAGCACCTTGAATCGCCTCTGTTGAATCTCTTGAGCGAAAATCTAGGGCAATAGTATTGTTATGCGAGGCAAACAAACCAAGTGCCTTGTAATTACCAAGTTTACGTAATCTTAACGTTGCCTGCTTATCTTCAATTTTAGGTAGTGCAGTCATGATGCGCTCAGCTTCCGCCTCAAATTGATGAAATAAAGTTAAATCAACATCATTATCAATCTCAATATAAGAAAAATCGCCTTTAAGGCTGGTCGTCTCCATCATCTCTTGAGTTGAAAGATTGATATGTTTCTTAGTCTGCCAAGCTGCAGCACGTGTTGTCTTAGAAAGATTTTTTTCATATTCCTTTTGCAGGACAATATTATATGTGTCTTGGATATAATTGTTTAAAATCTTGACGAGATTATTGTGGTAGCGTGCAGCTTCGACCTCGCTTCTAAAGATAAGCGTGTTACTTGCAACATCAACCAGTCCTTCTTCTCCATCTTTACCACTCAACGACCCTGCTTTTGTTAGAGATAATTTTGAGCCATGAATGGTTGGGTCATAGACTGGCAACCTATCCAAAAAATCATCTGTATAGGTGCCAACCACCCTTTGAGAAACGTTACGGTATTTTTTATGCTTGCCACCGAGGGTAATATCTGAAAACATGGCCATTAAATCTTGTTTGACTAATGCGACACCTGGTTCATTTGGGTCAATCTGTTTATCCAAGAAGCGATTTAAATCCTGATAAATTTTACTATAACCAACCGTCCGTCGTTCTCTACTCACGATATGATTAGCTATCTGACGATTTGAGTCTGTGTAATGTCTAAGCTCGTCCTCGTGTTTAGGCGTTTTACTTCCTCTGTTCAAAAAGACTAAACTATTTTTGAAAGTTTCTTGTTTATCATAATAAGCGACAAGAAAAATATCGTTAGTTTCAGGTAAGAATTGGTCTGACCGATTATAATACTTGTATTTATCGGTCATATCATTATCGTAAGCTTCTCTTGTCAGCTGATGAATACCATCAATCGCATCTTCACCAGAAACGATATGCTTTTGTATCGCTTTAAACTTAGATGCCTCAAGAAGCGTTGTTTCGTCCAACTCGCTTTTTTTACCAATCACATCTGCTAATTTTTGAAATTTATCTTGTAAGCTTGCGCCTTCCTTAAAGGTTAATTTGATGTCATCAACACCATATTTTTCCTTCATCAAATTTTCAAGTTTTTTGACTTCATCTGCCATCTCACGCCTCCTCGTCAGCTATATCTAAGGCTTGCAGGCGTTCAATTTCAACACCTACTAATCTAAAGGCTGCGATAGCACCATCCGAAAACCGATTGTCTGTCACCTGACTATAATCATCAATCGATCTCATGATGAAATCATGTAGCAGTTGAAATCTGTATGCATCAAATTGTTGTGTGATTTGTTTATCGTCCATTTTGTCCTTCTTTCATCAATCAAGTAGAGTTTTCTACTTTTCTACTTTTTCAATCTTTAACGTCTTGGGCCTTTTGAGTGCGTTGGTCTTTGAGATAATTTTTCATCATTTTGTAGGATTTGTAAATCTACTGCCTGTTCTTCAGGGCTTTTACTGATAAATTCTTTAAGCCCTTCACGATCTAAAGGATTTTCCAATTCTTCAAGTGCCGTCGCAACCTCAATAGATAAATAGCCCTTATCTCCTGTCAGCTCTTGGACTTTTTCGAGCTCATTACCCCAAAATTCTTCTCTATCCACAGTATAATAATCTGTCACTCCAAGCTCATCATTATAGATTGACAATGAAGTTAAGCTACCTCGATAGTAAGCACCTATATCATGTTCCAAGTAGGCATTAACCATCTCAGGTGTCACATCAGGATCAACGTTTTTATCAAGTAAATAAGACAAGGTCCAGACATCACCTTGTGAGTAGCCACGAACAACATGAGTGACCAACTCTTGATTGTTTGCTTTCAAAACATCGTTGAGTTCTGAAATGTAAGCTGTGTTCAGAAAAGCATTGCCAGGCGCATCATTTAATTTGTCAGCCAAAAACTCATGATTGTAAAATTCATCTTCAACCAGTTTCCAAGCCACTTCTTGGATATTATCTCCCCCAAAGCAGCCATCCCCTGGCTTTGATACAATCTGATAGGCTGTCTCAAAACTTTCTGCTGTTCTAACGCCTTTAGGAAATGGTAATTCAGCCTCATCATAATAAACTTCTAGCTTATCAAGTAAATAGTCGCTATCCTCTTGCCAATCATTGATAGCCATATCTAGCGCTACTTTCTCGTTCAATGGTTGATTGTCTAAGTCAAGCAAATACTCTACAATCAAGCTTGCTTCATCTTTAGAACGTGTATAATCAGAGATTAGACCTGTTTCACGAAATGGTTCGACATCATCCCATTGATTCAAAACCGCAAGGGTATCAGAAAGCGGATTATAGGCCAAGGGTTGATTCTCATTGGGAACTGTACTTGTTGTCACATAGCTCGTCAACTCTGCCAATTTTTGTTTCGACTGGGTTTGTTCAGTTTGTATGGCAGCATTTTCATACTCAAGCAACTGATCACTTCGACGTTGAAATTCTAAATACATAGCCCTTGAAATAGAGATAGGTTCTGCTAAGATTTCTTCATCGGTTTTTTGGTACGAAAAAAAGTACGGCGCCATTTCCTTAAATTCTTCAAACGTCGCAGCTTTGACATAGGCTGTGACAAGGGCACTTTTAAGGCCAATATCAAGGTCACTGTGGTGAATACCTTTAGCCATAAAGGCTAAGTCGTCTCCTTCGTTTTTAATGGCTTCCTGCCACGTCAAGGGATTAGTCATCTTCGTGAAAATATCCTCTTGAAAACCAATCGATAGTGCTGAATGGTCAGTTATTTCTTGTTTAATCGCTTCGATTTCTTTTGTATTCATATTACTCACTCTCCTCCTCCTCTTCTTCATCATCATCAAAAATATTGATACCGTGAGAGAGTCTAATTTGCACAGCCGCACCAATTAATAGTTCTGCCGCCTCTTTTGGATTGAAACCACAAACAACAACATCGCCGCTCGCATGATTGGCATCAACTCCTAAAAAGATAAATTTATGACTCTCTTCTAAATCTTTTCCCACCTTTTCTTTAAGTGATAATTCATCAAGATTGATGTCTTGAGTGTTTTGTTTTGCCTTTTGAAACTTATCCATGATAGTCCTCCTCGACTCAAAAAGTAGAAAAATCCACTTTTCTACTTTTTTCTTTGATTAACATTACATTGATTTTGATTTTGTTGGATGCAGAACACCTTCAAAAACGTTTGAATTAACTAGGCTATCTAGATTTTTAACCAAATCACTATTAATCAGCTGATCAATTTTGTCAGCCCCAATCCCTTGTTCTTCCAGTTCTTGACTGAAAAAGCTAGAATGCTCTTCAATAATATCTGGTAAATCTTCCTCAGGTTCAAAGCTGATATCCAACTCCTCGAAAGCATCATAAGCAGCTTGTGCCACTTGTTCAAGTTCATAACAATTTAACACATTAGGATTACCAGCAAAATCAATTTGATAGGCGTTGAAAAAGATAAATTCACCTGTTTCGGCATAAGTAACATACTCAGCAACATCAATGGAAGCTTCTTCGTTGATGTAAGGTAGTTCAGCTTTATCTAAGCTAAGTACCTCATCAAAGCTACCGTTCTCAAAACTGTAGTTATCAACTAAGGTACCCGTTTTAAGTTTCATTTCTTGTTCAAAATCTTTGAGTTGTTTATTACAGTACTTCTCAACATCTCCCGCTTCTAACTGATAAGATGAGGTTGTTTGATTGAAAACAATACCAAATTGCCCTGTCGCTTCTATATAGGCATCCTTAACATCCTTTAGCATCTGTTCTAGATTATTATTGAGATAATCAGCTAATCCCTCGTAGTCAGTTAAATCATCAATTTCTGCCTTCTTAAACAATAACTGTATTATTTCATTGGATAACTTCGACTCCAGAATATTTTTTATCAAGTCATCATCATTTATAAATCGATAGAAATTATTGAAACCATCTGAAAAATCAGCGCTACTAAGACTTCTGTTATCTCCAGATTGGTAATGAACAGCAGCAATCATGTTATCATCAATACACTGAACAAAGTTTTTTGGTGCTACAGCCGCAGAAATCATTAATTCACGTGCTACCGCTTTTTTCACATTAACATAAAGAGTGAAATCGTTGAACTGATAATGTAGATCTTTTGAAACTCCTACTTCTGAAAATACCTTTTTCACAGCTTCAAAGTCTATTCCCCTTTTAAGTAAAAATCCTTTATCTTGTTCTGTCATGTCAATTTCATCGTCAAACATCACTAAACGAGCAGGAATTACTGTATCATTATCATAAATTTTCAGGGGGTTTTTATCTGACTTTTGACGAATAACTAGTTCAATACCCTTAGTTTCCTTATTCACAACTGCCATAAGATTTTTACCCCAGGTGTATAAAGATGCTAGCTTTTCATTAATTTGATTAAGATTGTGAACCAAGAGAGCATTTTCTCCGAAGTCTTCGAAGTTTTGTTCTTGGAAGACATCTGCACCTTCCTTAATTTTTATTTCTTGCGCACGCCATTCTGCGTTGGCTTTAGTGTGATTAAATGATTTGTTGTCTTTCATTGTCTTTTCCTCTATTTTTTTCAATTCAGCCATTTCTCCATCAAGTTCAAAGTCATGAATACCTAACTCAATCGTATCTTCTCTTGTAAGCGCCTGAATTTTAATATCCCAATGTTCCTCGATGAATGCTTTATCAAACCAATCAGGAATTACTTCGTGTGTGAGTGTTTCATCTTCTGCCCCATTCAGATAATCTGACCAGCGAATGTCACGGATAAACCCTAGACTTTCTCCAGTTGCGTAATCCATAAAATCCTCACCTTGTAGATCAATCACCTGGTAGCCAAAGGGCGCTTCATTCAAGCGGTCATCTTGAACAATAGGCATGTTCTCAGGAATTGAACCTCCCACACTTTCCAACACCTCCTGAAATGGATGAAATTTATTATCGTTATCATAAAAGGCATATGTCTTTTGGAGTTCGATTTTCTGTCTATCAGTCAATGGCAAATTATCATCTAAGGGTATATTTTTCTCTTCAAAATCATCCATAAACATGTCAAAATCAATCGGAAAAGTCTTGGCAGGATAATCATCGTTCGTATCTGTTTCATAAGCCGCATCAAACCACTCTGGGGCATTCTGGACTATTTTTCTCCATGTTGGTTCCCCCTCTTGCAATACCAAATTAAGCCTTGCATTTTGTAAGTCCTTGATTTTTTGAATGCCTTCAGGGAAGAATGGCACCGTGGAAAAACGGTACATCCTACTATTTTGAGGATAGTCTTCAATAGATAGCACAAACGTCTCGAATTTCAGCTCTAAATCATTCAAATTATTTTTGATAAAAGATAGCTGATTAGAAGGGATGGGTGGGTCAATATAAGAAAACATCGTCTCATCTGCCAAGTCTAAAAACACAGCTTTTTGAAAATCAAGACCTGGGTTTTTAAAATGAGGGTTATCAGTTTTAAAAGGGGTAAGATAGTAGGTCTCACTTGGTGCCTTAGCATTGACATTGGCACGTAATGGGATAACCAACCACTTGAATCAATCACCCCTAAATAAGGGCGATTCATCTTGTTCATAAATTCATTGCTACCTGTCTGGTCGTATGCGACCGCATAAAATTTCTCTGTCAGATAGGCAAATTTCATCTCTTGAAAATTTGACAAATTAACACTCCTTTGATATTATAATTGTAGAGAGCACAAGCAGTTAGCGCTTCGAGTCTAACCATAGAGAAGGCTCTCTTTTTTGTTGTTTTTTTATTTTCCTATGCTATTTTTTATTTAAAGAGACCGTACAGGCAGGATAAGCCTTGATTATCCCATTAGATGAGGCGGTCTCTTTTTTTGATATTCAAAAACACTAAAAGTAGAATTTTCCACTTTTAGTGTTTTCGTTATGATTCCCATTTATTTTTTCAAAATTCCGCCAAAACCAAAATGTCTCTTGAGAAAACAGAGTTCTTTTATGGCGGTTATCATCATTGCCACGCCAAACTTCTGAGCGCTCATATAGCCCCATTTTTTGACACATTTTCCGACCACGATCCGTTACGCCAACTGCGAAAATAGTTGAAACCCGATGTAAGTCGTTGACTTCAAAAATATCTTTTAGCGCTTGAGGGATGAGTTTGAGTATCTCTAAACGGTTCTGGTAGTGCTTCTTGATGGCGATAACGTCAATATAAATGGAATGATGTTCGTTTCTTGAGTCAGTTGCTTCTTGTAAATCCGAAAAATTTAAGCCAACTTGATGATATAAATCTTCATAAAGTAAAGTAGCTGCCGTAGGTTTTAGTATGCGAACTTGGATATAAGCTGCTGCAGATTTCTCTCCTGTCACGGCATCTTTCTCAACAATCACTCTGGATAAATGCCCGTATTGAAGAAAATCCCTTGCCATTTCGTTCGGGCTAGAACTAAAGTAATCCCAATTTTCTTGATCGGTCTGGTTGACAACGTCGAACATGAACTTAGCATAGTCAAGGCTCTCAAAGTCTATAATGTAGCATTCGTTTTTAGTCATAAATCTCACTCTCTTCCTTTGGTTTTCCAAAACGTGTTGTTGATAAATCTTGTATAGCCTTTTCTATTGCAGGAGTTAAATCCCTTATCACCTGATTGATGTTTTCATTTTTATCGGTGAAAATAAATTTTAAGCTGATAAAATGTTTTAAAATTCCCTTTAAACCATTTTGAAGAGATTCTTCATGCGATAAATGTTTAGACCACTTGGGATCTAATTTTTCTAGTTCAGCATAAAATTTTTGATACTCTTCTTCACTATGTTTTATCATTTCTATGCCTCTTTCTTTGATTTCAATTTAATAATAATCGTAAATAGAGCCAAGGGCAAAATCACGATTGTACCTAGAGGCAACCAAAAATCGTGAGTTATCACACCGTACATACACCAACAAATGGTGTTAGCTGCCGTTAAAAACTGAGTGCCTAAGCTAATCCCTTTTATCGCTTGAGGATTATTTCTATTCTGCCATGTTGTTCTAGCCTGCGGAAGCCATAAGACAACACTGAGCAGATTAGCAATCATGCCTATTGAATTTACCATCACTCTCCTTTCAGTACAGGTAACAGGATGCCTTTTTCAAACTCAAAAACATCTTCAATGTATGGATGTTCAAAATCTGTCAATCGTCAATCATATCCTACAGCTTGGTATTTTTGAATGCGCTCTTTCAAAGAAGCTAATTTAGTCGGCATGACACGGTTATACCACTCTATTCCAGAGCGCTCAATAACAAGTTTTTTGTACTCAGCCATAACAGCCCTATCAAAAACATTTGGAAATACCAAAGTCAGCTGATTTTTTAAAGATAGACCTAAACGAGATACAAGCCTTTCGTCTTCGGTAATGAAGAGATAGTCATAATATCCTGTTTTTACCTGCAAATTTACCATTTCTGCACAACTGTCAAAAAAACGACTAGTACTCTCAACATCCATACCCCGAACAGAACGAGATTCATTAAATTCTCTATCAAACATTTTGTCTTTATTTAAGCTATAAAGTGTTGTTTTCCCCAAACATGGGAATGCTGCGATGATGCGTGTCATGTTACCTTTCCTTTCTTTAAACTTAAAAAGTAGAAAACGCTACTTTTCTACCTAAAATCATCAAAGACAACCTGAAAATCTGAGTTAAGTTTGAGGCTTGCCGCAAACTTCTTGCCCGCTTTACTCTTAAAACCTTCGATAACCGTTGTCGTTCCACCTGCTAACAATATTTTTATTGCAGAATCTGGTAACGTTTTGCCGGATTTTT
The DNA here is from genome assembly GCF_054658615.1 of Pseudolactococcus yaeyamensis. NCBI lineage: Bacteria > Bacillati > Bacillota > Bacilli > Lactobacillales > Streptococcaceae > Pseudolactococcus > Pseudolactococcus yaeyamensis. The sequence continues at coordinate 3,093 of NZ_BAAGGP010000048.1, read as the reverse complement.
TCTTCCACAACTTGAAATCACACTGATCGCTTGAACAGTTATAAGAAAGTGGCCGCATCATCAAATCACAACGACACTTGGGACACGATATGCTTTCAACATGACTAGCACCTGTATGCTTCGGAACAGCTTCAAAAATCTCTGGTGCCTTATGGATTGTATCGCTCACAAATCGCTTACAATGAGTCAAGAAACCATCTTGCGCCTTTTGCAACATATCTGGGTCATATTGGCTGCTTCCAATTTTGTCTAGAGCCGCTTCCCATTTAGCTGTCATCTCTGGTGTTGATAACAAAGGAAAATTTTTAATCGCTTGATAAAGTAGATTACCTTTATCAGTCACAGCGATATTATTTTTAACTACTTTGATATAGTCGGTCTCTTTTAGTCGCTCAATGATCGTTGCACGAGTTGCCTCAGTCGCAAGACCACAAGCATCTTTTGTGGCCATCTGCTCTGAGTCTGCTCCTGCTGCAGCCATCGCTAAAATAAGTGTCCCTTCAGTATAATGTTTAGGCGGCGATGTCTCGCCTTCTCTCAGCACAACATCACAGGATAATTTTTGACCAATCTTTAACGGCGGTAAAAATGGGAGTTTATTCAAGTCTTTAGAGAGAATATCTTTAAATCCTCTATCTACAAGCACCTTACCTTTAGCCTTAAACGATAGCGCTTGTAACGAAAGAACCGCAACTGTTTCATCACAAATGTAGTTATGCGCAAACATAGCAACTGTCGTTCTCAAAATTAAATCATAGATTTGTGCTTCTCTGGAGACCAGAACAGCTTTAGGAATTTGACGAGTAGGGATAATCGCCAAATGGCTCTCACCTTCTGCTTTTGAGTTATCGACGTAGCGTTCCCTTGGCTCTAATTGATCCAGGGGCGCTGATAGATCAAGATAAGTCGCATAAGTTGTTAAGTTCTCTTTGAGATACGCAAATTCCTTATCTGTGATATGATTTGAGGCTGTTCGGGGGTAAGTAATCAATTCTTTTTCATACAGGCTCTGTGCTGCCTCTATTGTCTCCTTACCGCTCATTTTAAAGCGTTTATTGGCTTCAGCTTGTAAGGTTCTCAAAGAAAACAACTGCGGGCTAAACATTTCTCTTTGCCCATGTGTAACGGCTTCAACAACAGACTCGTTTTTTTCAGGGTCAATATGATTTTGGTTTAAAAACTTGATTAAATCATTTTGACTTTCAAAAAAAGCTTTAGGATTTAAAAATGCTTTAAAGCCTAAGTCTGTTTCAAGAACTGGCGACCACTGCGATTTAGGTACAAAGCGGTCAATCTCAAACTCCCTTTGGCAGACCATCGCAAGTGTGGGTGTTTGAACACGGCCTACTGAGAAAACACCCTCATAACCTTTTGTTTGAAACTGATTGGTAAATAACCTAGTTAAATTGATGCCCACTAGCCAGTCCGCAATCTGTCGCGTCTGAGCTTCCTTATATCGTGGATAATACTTGAGGACACCTTTGAGATTGGAGAAACCTTCACGGATGCTTTCTTCTTCTAAAGAATTGATGACTAAACGTTCATACCGCCTGCCATCAGTCGGCTTTAAACCTGCTTGAGTCATAATGGACCAAGCAATATTTTCACCTTCACGATCAAAATCTGTGCCAATCACACTGTGATTAGACGATTTAAGGAGCTGCTTAACAATCGCATATTGCTTTCTTTTATCTTTCGCAACTTTAAACTGATAGGTAAGCGGAAAAATCGGTAAATAGGCCATGCGCCAACTTTTCAACACTTTGTTGTAGTCCTGGGGACGATAAAGTTCAATTAAATGACCCATGCCAAAAGTGATACAAACATCTTCACCATCAAATAAATCAGGGTCTCTAACTTGATAATAGCCATCACATTTTTGGTGATGAGAAAAAGCACCTGCATAGGCAAGCGCTTGACGTGGTTTTTCAGCCAAAATAATTATGGTCATCTTCTAACGCTCCTTCCAAAGTCAAAAGGGCAAATCCTCATCATTTAAGTTCATTGGTGTCCCACCAGAAAACGGATCGCTATCAGGACCAAAATCAGGGGCAGCGGTCTGCGCTTGTGCCTGAGTATTTTGAGTAGTGCCTGAATGGTTGTCATCACGTCTACTACGACTTTCAAGCATTTGGAAACTATCCGCAACCACTTCAGTCACGTAAACACGTTGGCCTTGTTGATTTTCGTAGTTTCGACTTTGAAGTCGTCCAGTGATACCAATAAGCGCACCTTTCTTCGCCCAATTTGCGATATTTTCCGCCGTTTTTCGCCAAACGACAACATTAATGAAATCCGCTTCACGTTCACCATTCGCATTTTTGAAAGTTCGATTGACCGCAAGGGTAAAAGTGGCCACTGCTTGATTAGCGGGTGTATAGCGTAATTCAGCATCTTTGGTCAAACGACCAATTAATACAACATTGTTAATCATGATAATTCTCCTCGTTTTCTTATCAAAAGTAGAAAATTCTACTTTTCTACTTTAAGCAACATGATACATTTCTTCTAAAGCTGCATCATCTAAATTGACATCTACAACTTCCAAATCACTTGTTTCAAAATCAATAGAGGCAACCAACTCTTCGGTTTCATCAGGATAGATATGATAATCCCACCAGCGACTAGGATCACCATCAGAAATCTGCATAAATCTTGGATGGCTTGATAAATCAAATTTCTTACCTTTGTAGAAACGCATCCCCCTGATTCGTACAAGCGATTCACTATTAGGCATGACAGAAATTTCATCGGGTGTCATCAGATCACGAGCCGTCCGCTGAACACTCTCACTGTTTGAAGTGCTTTGTCCTCTTGAAGTTGAATGATTTCGCTGCGTGACTGTTTGTTTCCCCATCAACTCCTGACTGATATATTTCCAGTCCCCTGGTTCATTTCCGCCTAGATAAACAAAACTATCTGAGTTAGAAATCATGGATTTGTACTCTTTCTTATACAAATCCTCACTCGTATAATATATTCTAGTAGTGATTAACCACTACGATTTTTACCTAATTGATATTAATTTTCACTTGACTACTGAGCCGTTTCTCAGAGATAATAGTTCTGGAATGGACTCACGGATTTTGCTTA
>NZ_BAAGGP010000047.1:0-22315 GCF_054658615.1 Pseudolactococcus yaeyamensis | reverse complement strand
AATTATGATGCTAAAAATAACTTAAATTCAGATACATTTTTAAACTAAAAAGATTAAAATTTGTCAGATACATTTCCTAATCTTTTTGCCATTTGTTTTAAAATCATTTGAGCGATTAGAATACTTCTGATTTTAAAAAATATCCAATCTAAGTTGGACGCGTCATAGACCATAGTCGATTCACTAATTCAGCTAACCAAAACCCGATAACGATAGCCCCTGCAATGATAACCAACAACTCAAAATTTTGTCCTGCCACTTCTCGATTTCCAGCGACCAAATTTCTAACAACTTGATAAGCTTGTCCACCTGGTACCAAGGGAAAAATACCGGGGATATTGTAAATTAAAACAGGTACTTTTTGAGCACGACTCATGCTCAAACTCATCACACCAATCACAAGGCTTGCCAATACTGTCCCAAAAACAATCCGCCAATTTTTATCTAGCAAGTGCTGTGTCAACAGAAGCACGAGTTCATAAATCAACCAAGCACTAGCACCCACAATGCCTGCTCTATTGAGTGTTCTTCTGGGAATATTGAGAATAATCCCAAAAGCAATAACGCTGATATAAGCCAAGGTAATTTGACCCATCAAATCAAGAAAAATCATCCTAACTGCCTCTCCTTCGACCTAATAGAAAAATGATAGTAACGCAATCCCTAAACCAACTGATGCTGCTGATAAGAGCGCTTCAATGATTCGGCCTTGACCTGAAATATAATTTCCTGTCATAATTTCTCGAACAGCATTAGTCAAGGCAACACCCGGTACAAATGGCATCACAGCACCAATAATCACGATATCAGGGTTAAAAGGCGCACCAAGTAGATGTGAACAGATTAACATCATCAGAGAAATCATCAAACTAGCCAAAAATAGACCAAAATACCGCATATTAAACCGATTTCGGACGACAAAATAAATCGTGTAGGCGACACAACTTGTCAACCCTGCCAGAAAAATATTGATTGGTGCAGAGGTTTTTGTCAGCATAATCATTGATGTCATCGAAACAAAAGTCGCACCCAATACCTGCAGCCAAACAGGAAAAGTTGGAATCGTGACATCAATTTTCTCAAGATGATTATGAAAATCTGCGAGCGCTATTTGATGGGCAGTAAATTGTCGGGTCAAATCATTGACTGCGACAATTTTTTCCATATCCATGGTCTGAATTCTGGGCGGAATGGCACGCATTTGGGTCAAGCCTTGGGTCGGAAAACTGACCGTCACAGCATTCAAAAGTGCATAAACCTGGATCTCTTCGATGCCAGCCGCATGACCAATCCGCAAAATCACATCTTCCACACGTGTGATTTCAGATCCATTGGCCATAAGAATTTCACCTGCTAAAAGGCAGGTATCCATGAGAAGACGGGTGTTAGATATGGGTGACGCTAATATTTCATCATTTAATTTCATCGTTGCATTGTCCATCATAGGCAGTTTTATCCCCAGTCAAATCTTCAAGAAAAAACACGTCGAAAATGTGCTCTAGTCACGACTTAGAAATGTCGGACACAGTTAGATAGCTAAATCAAATTTTAATTGTGGTTTGACGGGTTCATAATCGACCAATTCAAAATCTTCAGGCTTGATATCAAAGAAATTCGTACCATCAGGCACATTCAGTTTAAGCATTGGATTTTTCTCAGAAGGTGTTCGTGATAAAAGTTCTCTCGCATTATCAAACTGATTATCATAAATATGCAAATTATTGACAAAATAGAAAAACTTGCCGATTTTCCAGCCAAAATGTTTGGCAATCATCATCTGCAAAGCCACATATTGCATGGCATTAATATGGTGAGCAACTAACATGTCATTACTACGTTGTGTCAGCGTTGCATCTAAGAACATGTCATCACCAACACGACGAACATCAAACATAGTCATGAAGGCACATGGCAATAGCCCTTCAGATGCTTCAAAGTCAGCATACTGCCACAAATTGATGATATTGCGACGATTCCAGGGATTTTTAGTCAAACCATCTAGTAGTTTACCCATGATATTGTATTTTTTAACTGTCGCGCCATAGCGCAATCCGATATTACCAGAATCACCAACTTCCCACTCATTCCAGTACTTGACACCATATTTATCTTCGAGAACATCAAGATCACTCGTCTGCTCCTGATAAATCCAAAGTAGCTCTTTAATCGCTGACTTAATGGCAATCGGGCGCAACGTCGTAATCGGAAATTCACCCTTGCTCAAGTCATACTCAGCGAAAGCACCCGTGATATACTTGGAGTTTGCGGTTGCGCCACTTTTATATTTAGGACGCGCATTCTCGCTCCAGACACCATTTTCTAAAATGTTGTTGATGTTATCAATAAAAATTTTATCTGCTTTTCTCATAGGCTTATTTTATCATGTCCTCATCAATTTTGCGAATTTCTGGTTTCTTATCCTTTAATGCAAAGGTGAGGATAAATAGGATAGACTGAGTTAAATTCAACACATTCCCCAGTAAAACAAGCCACTCTCCCCACCTGATAAAAGAAATTAACAAACCAAATGCTGCGCCACATGCCCAAATGATCCCCATTACAAGCAAAAATATTTTCCAGCCCTTTTCAGATGGCTTGCCAATTTTAACATAGGCTATCCAAGTGAACATATGCGCCACAATCAGAATCACGCCACCTATCAATTGCCCAATGACAAAAGGTGTATTAAAGTAGGACACTGCATAGGTTCTTTCCATCAAACTAATATCTTGCAAGGCAATAACTAGCGTGATGATGGTAGCAATTGTACCCAAAACATTGCCCCATAGCGCTAATTTTTTAGTTATCATTTCTCTCTCCTAATTTTTGCCAGCGACCAGCCTCGTGCTAGTTCGTCCACGACCTTATCCAGTAAACGAATTTGCTTCATGAGTGGATCTTGAATCTCTTGCACCTTAACCCCACAGATACTGCCGGTAATGGTGTCAGACTTTGGATTCAGCGTGCAAGCTTGGAAAAACTCAAGAAATGTTGCCTCTGATACGATGAAATTTGCCAAGGCTTCTTGGTCAAGACCCGTCAACCATATAATGACTTGATCAAGTTCAGGTTTCGTGCGATTTTTCTTCTCAATTTTCGCCAGATATAAAGGGTAAACTGATGAAAATTTCATTTTTAAAATTCTAGGATTAGTTGTCATTTAAAACTCCGATAGATACTCATAACGTTCATACTTGGCTAATAAATCAGCGTTTTTGTCATCTAGTCTTGCTTGTAGTTCACCAAGTTTTGTGAAGTCTACCCCATTTTCAGCCATTTCGGCTTCGATACTCGAGATACCTTCTTCTAACGCGGCAATATCAACTTCAATCGTCACCCACTCTTGCTTTTCAGCATAGGACATACGACGTTTTTCGACAACTTTTTCTTTGACGGCTGACTTGGTTTCAGCTTTGGCAACGACTTTCTCGTCATTTAGTTTATCAGCCAAATAATCCGAGTAAAGCTTGTGAACTTCGGTAATCGTTCCTTTATCGAAAACCAATAATTTCTTAGCAACCTTATCCAGAAAATAGCGGTCATGGCTGACCGTGATGACGACGCCCTGATAATGCTGGATGAAATTTTCAAGGACTGTTAAAGTCGCAATATCGAGGTCATTTGTCGGCTCATCTAAGAGTAAAACGTTAGGCTGTTGGAGTAAAATCTGCAACAGATAGAGACGTTTCTTCTCCCCACCCGATAATTTCTCAATCAGTGTCCCATGCGTCGTGCGAGGGAAGAGAAATTGTTCCAGTAGATTGACCACTGAAATTGACTCTCCAGATGAATTTTGGGCATTGTCAGCGACTTCCTGTAAGAAATTAATGACACGTTTTGAGTCATCAAGCCCACGAATTTGCTGCGAAAAATAACCGATTTTAATCGTCTCGCCAATCTCAACGAGACCTGAATCAGGTGTCAAATCGCCACTAATCAGATTGAGCAAGGTTGATTTACCTGTGCCATTATTGCCGACAATGCCAATTCTATCCGTATTTTGAACGAGTAAATTAAAATCTTTTAGGATGACCTTATTGGTATCATAAGCAAAGTTGACGTGATTGAAATTAATCACTTTTTTACCGATGCGAGAGGTTGCGACATTAATGGCTAAATCATCTGATGTCGTCACGCTTTGAACATCTTTTTTGATGTCTTCAAAACGGTCAATTCTCGCTTGTTGCTTGGTTGCCCGCGCTTGTGGTGATTTACGAATCCATGCTAATTCTTGCTTGTAGAGTTGTTTATTTTTATGATGTTGGGCTGATTCACGTTCATCATTTTCAGCTTTTTGCTGTAAATAATCCTGATAATTGCCTTGATACTCAATCAAATCACCATGATCCAACTCAAAAATTCGTGTTGCGAGATTGTCCAAGAAATAACGGTCATGGGTGATGAATAAGACCGTCTGGCGTGAATTTTTGAGATAATTTTCCAGCCAAGCAATGGTATCCACATCCAGATGGTTGGTCGGCTCATCTAGCAACAATAAATCTGCTGGATTCAGCAAAGCTTGTGCCAACTGTACTCGCCGTTTTTGACCACCGGATAGATTTTTGATCTGCGCTGTCAAATCAGGCAATTTCATTTTGGATAAGACCGTTTTGACTTGATTTTCAACTTCCCAAGCCTCTATTGCGGTCATCTGTGCTTCGATTTTGCTGAGATTTTCTTGTAGTTTTGGATTCGTCGCATCTTCTGTCAGATCAAGCAAGGCCTGTTCATACCGCTTAATGGCTTGCATTTGTGGTAGGTCATCTGACAAAATCGCGTCCATAATTGATAAATCGCCATCAAATTGTGGATCCTGTGTCAGGTATTCAATTTTAAAATCATTTCTGCCAAAAAATGGCGAATTATCGCCATCAAAGCCGATTTTTCCTGAAATCACATCCAGTAAGGTTGTTTTACCTGTGCCATTCACACCAATCAGACCAATCCGATCTAAAGGGTGAATGATAAAATTAAGCTGTGAAAAAACAGTTTTATCGCCAACAGATTTAGTTAGATTTTCGACACGAAAATCAGTCATTGTCGCCATGTTTACTCCTTCTTAGATTTCACTTTGTGAAATCTTGAAACTAGATCCCCACTTATGCGTCGTCCAAATGGGGCAATTACGAAACTTAAGTTCGCTTAAAATTATTTTTTACATAATTAAAAATATGTAATTTTGTATTTTGTAGCTGTCCTTTGACAATTTCAAGTTCAATTTGGTGGTAGAGTTGTCCGATTTGTGGGCCGGGTTGGATACCAAATGCTGTCATGATTTGCCCTGCTGATACAGCAATATCTTTTCTAGCTCTGATTTGTAACTGCCTATCAAGTGCTGAGATATGTTCAAAATTCGTCTCTAGGTTTTGTGCAGCAAACATCTCTTCGACTACGATCAGGCTTGATTTCCCTAGATGATAGAGGTCTTCGAGACTAAAATGATCTGTCAGGCGTTTGTTGTAGGCTGTCAGGAATTTTGAAACGGCGGATGAAAAATCTCGTGAAACTTTCCATTTTTTGAGTAGAAATTTCCCGTCAGAATAGCCGAGTTGATGGGCGAGGTAACCCCATGCTTGGACAGAATTGGTGAATTTAAAATCTGAGGGAAGCGCTAATAGCTGAGCGAACGCAGTTTTATTCGAAAAGCTCGGTAGATAAGGGTGGGCTTCTATGGCGAGCAACTCACGAAAGCCCTTCTGCCAATAATCTGCGGTCAATAATTTATCAAGTTCGATGAAAATACGCTCGATTGAAATTTTGGCCAGCAGATGCGCATGGTCTTTCATGGAAGCAAAGGTTTTACTTTCCAAATCGAAATTCAAAACTGCCGCAAATCTCAAGCCACGCATAATTCTTAGCGCGTCTTCATTGAAACGCTCAGCAGGATTGCCGACAGCACGCAAAATCTCAGCCTCTAAATCGGCTAAGCCATCATGAAGATCAATCACTTCGCCATCATCAGCAAGGGCAAAGGCATTAATCGTGAAATCACGACGCAATAAATCCTCTGATAATTGCCGAACAAAATTCACGTGTGAAGGTCTGCGGTAATCGACATAGACATCTTCTGTCCGAAACGTCGTGACTTCATACTCACCACCAGCTTCCAGAACTAAAACTGTCCCATGCGCAATCCCAATATCAATCGTGTGCTCAAAAATTTGCTTGGTTTCAGCAGGATAAGCCGAGGTTGCAAGGTCGACATCGTGAATCTGACGGTTCAGCAAAACATCTCGCACGCTGCCCCCGACAAAGTAAGCCTCATAGCCAGAATTTCTGATTTTTTGCAAAATCGGCAGAGCTTTGACAAACTCCGCCGGCATTTTTTCTACTCTCATAAAAGATGTTCTAATCCATATACTAAGGTCTCGAGGTTGACAACTTTCTTGATACCGAGATTGACACCGCCCATAAAGGACACACGGTCATAAGAATCATGCCGCAGTGTCAAGCCTTCCCCATTGGCACCAAAAATCACTTCTTGATGCGCCACAAGACCCGGCAAGCGAACAGAGTGAATGCGCATACCATCAAACTCAGCACCGCGCGCACCTGATATGCTCTCAGCCTCATCAACTGCCCCTTGTTTTTTGTAGGTCCGGGTTTCTTTGATTAGTTCGGCTGTTTTCACGGCTGTGCCAGATGGTGCATCTTTTTTCTTATCATGGTGCAACTCGATAATTTCAACATCTGGGAAATATTGCGCTGCTTTTTGAGCAAATTCCATGACTAAAATTGCGCCAATCGCAAAGTTAGGGGCGATTAACCCTCCGACTTTTTTGGCTTTTGACAGCGCAATTAATTCTGTGATTTGGGCTTCTGTAAATCCTGTTGTCCCAACCACTGGGCAGATATTGTTGTCAATCGCAAACTTCGTATTGTCATAAGCGACATCAGGAATGGTAAAATCTACCCAAATATCTGCTGCAACACTTAAGACATCTGCTTTATCGTTGAAAACAGGGATACCTGCCACTTCTTTTTCAGTAGCAAAAGGATCCAGTAGGGCTGCTAATTCAAGTTCAGGATCATTGTTGACCATCTCAACAGCGGTTGACCCCATGCGACCTTTAAAACCAGAAATGATGACTTTAATCATTAATTTAATTTCGGACTGATACCAAATCCGAGTGCTCCTTCCCCTAAATGCGTCCCAATAACAGCGCCGAATGTTGCAATAGACACATCAAACCCTTTATTGGTCAGTTCTTTTGCGATGTCCTGTGCCTTTTCTGGTATATTTGAATGAATCACGTAAACCTTATAATCTCTGTCTTTAGTATTTTCAGCTAGGATTTTATAAAGCCGTTTAAAGGCTTTTTTACTTGTCCTAATTTTTTCATAGACAACGATTTTTCCCACTTCATCAAAACGTAAAATTGGTTTGATATTCAGGAGATTGCCAATCATAGCAGCACCATTTGACAAGCGACCACCCTTAACCAAATGATCCAAGTCATCAACAATAATAAATGCAGTTGTATGAGCAATCATATCCGTTAATTCAGAGGTGATAAAATCAAACGGTGCGTTTGTTTTAACCATGTTATAGGCCATCTCGACCATGTAGCCCAATGGTGCTGACGTGATTAAGGTATCTGGGAAAAATAAAGTCAAATCTGGAAACTCATCTTTTAGATATTGAATGTTTTGCCAGAATCCTGAAATGCCTGATGATAAAAAGAGACCAATGATGTGTGTGTAGCCGTCAGCCTGTACCTTTTCAAGCAAAGTGACCAAATCACTGATACTAGGCTGACTCGTTTTAGGTAGTGCTTCCGTTGCTGCCATCTTCTCATAAAAGGCTTGGACAGTCAAATTCTTGCCTTCGATATACGTCTTACCAGCGATAAAAACAGGAACGTCTAACACAAAAACATTGACTTTTTCCCTTATCTGATCACTTAGATAGACTGAACTATCAGTAATAATTGCGGTTTTCATACGACCTCAAAATTCCAAATTGATGCCCGGTTGATCCAGAGCAATTTCTGTTACCTCATAAGTCAGGCGTCTCAGTAAGTCAAATAAAGGTGCTGCCAACTCTTGCATCTTCTCTTGATCTAATTGCTCTCTATTTTCGATGACTAAATCACGAATATAGCTGAGCTGGCTGATATGGCCTGAAATAACTAAATTTTCAAGAACGATGATAAAAGTCAACATACCACTAATCGCTGTGTCTGTCTCGTTTGCACCTTCAGCATTCTCTACTAACTGAAACTGAACATTCAAGTTCGTTTCGGGTGTCCCATTCTCTTTTTCCCACTCTGAGTTTCTAGCATCATAGTGGAATTGTTGGACAAATTCTTTTTCGCGTTCAATATTCATTTTTATAAATTCCTTTCTGCGATTTCACTTTCTGAAATCTTGAAACTTGACCAATACTATCGTTTCGGCCAAGCAGGGGTATTTGCGAACTCAAGTTCGCTCAAAGTCTGCCATGTTTGGATGAGGAGGTCTGCATTTAACGCATTATCCCCAAAAATACCAGCTTCATCAAATAGAATTGTTTTGACACCAGCATTTTGACCTGCTTCTATATCCAAAGGTCGATCGCCAACCATTGCTGTTTGGCTCGGTTCTAAATCATATTTATCTATTAGATAGGTTATAGCCTCAGGGTCAGGCTTTCTAGCCAGATGATTATCACTGGTGATAATTTCGGTAAATAAAGGCGACAAGCCACCTAAATAGTCATAAGTTTTATCATCTCGGTGGCTAACGACAAAATTCCGACCACCATTTTCGACGATATTAGCTAATATAGCGGGTATTACAGGATAAAACTTAACATCTGTCTGTAGCTTGGTTTCGAGTGCATGATAATCTGCCATAAAATCTGGTGTTGCATAATCCAAAGCAAATTGGCGAATCGAATATTTTTTGATAAAGTAAGCCAAATCCCCATCGTATTGGATGCCATGCTTGGCAATAGTTTGCTCTAAGGCATCTAGCATGACAGGATAGGTATCAAACAAGGTCCCATCAAAATCCCAAATATAATTTTTAATCTTCATCTATTGTACCACAGACTCGTCTTCTAACCCTCTTAATATCTCAGTCTCTTCGGCGTTCAGATCGTATTTTTCAAGTAAATCTGGGCGGAGACGTAAGGTTTTCGCTAGGCTTTCGCGTAGGCGCCACTTTCGGATGTTTTCGTGATGGCCACTCATGAGCACGTCAGGTACTTTAAGCCCCCGAAAATCCTCAGGTCGGGTGTACTGCGGATATTCGAAGAGACCTGATGAGAAGCTGTCGTCCTCATGGCTCGCTTTTTTGCCAAGGACGTCTGGCATTAAGCGAACGGTGGCATCGATCATGACAGCAGCAGCCACTTCGCCTCCTGTCAAGACATAATCGCCAAGGGAAACTTCATCCGTTACCAAGGTTTTAATCCGCTCATCAAAGCCCTCATAATGACCACAAAGAAAAACGATTTGCTCTTCTGTCGCCAATTCTTCCGCAAAGGCTTGGTCAAATTTGCGACCGGCAGGATCCATCATCAGAACACGAGCATTGTCGTGTGGAAAGGATGCCATCGTGTCAAAAATCGGTTGAGGCATGAGGAGCATTCCCTGACCGCCACCATAAGGCATATCATCCACGTGTTTCTGCGTATTGGTCGCAAAGTCTCTAAAATTATGGAAATTTACTTCTATTTTTTCAGATTTTCGCGCCCGACCGACAATTGAATGCTCCAGACTAGAAAACATCTCTGGAAATAGCGTTAAAATATCAATCCGCATCCTAATCATCCAATCCTTCTGGTACTTCGACTGTGACTTGGTTTCCAGCAATATCGACAGATAAAATCACGTCATCAATAAAGGGCAAGAGTAAATCTTTTTTACCCTGACGCTTGATGACCCAGACATCATTTGCTCCTGGTTGTAGAATTTCAACCACGGTTCCGATTTTAGTGTCATTTTCAAAGACATCTAAACCGATAATATCGTCATAGTAAAACTCATCGTCGCTCTCTAACGCTGCACGATTTTCAGCTGCAACTTTGAGTGAAAAATCGCGAAACTTCTCGACCTCATTGATGCTGTAAAGTCCGTCAAATTTGACAATATCAAAATTCTTTTGTTTGCGGTGGGTTTTGACTTTTAAGGTTCTGACAAACTTATCATCCTTGTCAAATAAGGCCAACTCAGCATTCTTTTGATAACGTTCCTCAGTGAAATCCGTCACCGAAATGATGCGCACTTCGCCTTGCAATCCCTGTGTATTGACAATCGTACCTACTTTGTAATAATCCATTCCTTTATTATACCACAGACCGCCTACCAGTCCAAGACTCGTGCGTGTAAAACCTAACAATTCATCAAAAAAAACGCTGAAATCAGCGCTTGATTTATTTTTCGACGAGCAGACGATTTTTTTTACCCTCAACAGGTACAGAATAAACAATCGTTCTGATGGCTTGAATAATCCGACCTTGCTTACCGATAATTCGCCCCATGTCATGCTCAGCAACATGGAGGTGGAATTCGACAAATTCATCGCCGTCTACGACGTCAATATGAACAAGGTCAGGTTCAGTAGTCAGTGGCTTAACAATCGTCAATACCAACTCTTGTACTTCTAAATCCATAATAGTCTCTTTCGTTTAGTTAAAGTTGACACTCAAAAGTAGCTAAGCTACTCAAAGCTAAACTTATTCAAAAAAGCGACCAAAAATAGTCGCTTCTCACAAATATAATACTTGCTTATTTTGAAGCGTATTTTGCTTCGTGGAATTTTTTCATAACGCCAGCTTTTGACAAGATGTTTTTAACAGTATCAGAAGGTTGTGCGCCATTTGAAAGCCACTCAAGAATGCGTTCTTCTTTTAAAGTTACTTGATTTTCATCAGCGATTAGTGGGTTGTATGTGCCAACTGTTTCGATGAAACGACCATCACGTGGTGCACGTGAATCAGCAACATTAATACGGTAGTAAGGTTTTTTCTTTGAACCCATGCGAGTCAAACGAATTTTTACAGACATGATATTTCTCTTTTCTTTTTTGTTTACATTTCTTATTATAGCAGATTATTTTGTGGTGTCAAGTTTTTTTCTTGACAGATATTAATTCGAATTTTTCAATTTTGAAATGCCTGGAATTGTCAACATAATTACCAAACTGAAAATGTAGATAAAAGATAAGAAAACAACAACAATCATCAGCGAATATTTATCCAGTAAAAAACCGATAATGACTGATGAAAAGCCACCAACAGCGCGACCGATATTCATGATAAAGTTATTCGCCGTCGCACGGATTTCTGTTGGATACAAGCTAGAGATAATAGCACCATACCCACCATACATCCCATTGATAAAATAGCCGACAACAACTGCCGCTGCAATCAAAGTCATTTTACTATTGGCAAGTATTAAAAGATAGACCGACGCTGCAGAACAAATCAGAAAAATAGTGTAGGAAAATCTAGAACCCAGTTTATCCATAATTGTGCCAAAGGTCATCATCCCAACAGACATCCCCAGAATGGTACTAACCATCCATAGAGAAGAACCAGCGACATTAAGGTTAAGTTGATCTTGCATAATTTTTGGTAGCCAGTTCATGAGACCAAAATAGCCAGCAATTTGGACCATGACCATCAAACTAAGACCAATCGTTTGCCATGATGTTTTCCCATCTTTAAACAGCAAGCCAAGATGACCACGTTCAGCACGATCTGTTGCTTGAAAACTTTCAGGTTCTTTGATATCTTTTCGAATCCATAAAACCATCAAGACGGGAAATAACCCAATCACATAAAGCATTTTCCAACCAAATGCTGGAATGATTAATGACGCTAAAACGGCTGCTAAAATCGCACCGATTTGCCCACCAATGGCAACAATGGATGTTGCCTTACCTAATTTTTCTTTCGGCGTTGACTCTGAAACTAGAGACATACAAGCACCATATTCGCCACCTGCGCCAATTCCGGCAATAAATCTAAACAGATAAACAAGATAGATATTTGAAGCAAAGAACATTAAAGCAGAGGCGACTGAAAAAATAATGACGGTGTGAGAAAAAACTTTAACACGACCAATTTTGTCAGCTAACATACCAAAAACAATGCCACCAAAAAGCATTCCGAAATTGGTAATCGTGCCAATCCAGCCTGCTTGTGTACCTGAGATACCGAAAGTCGCAATGATTGATGCCATAGAAAATGATAAAAACATGATATCCATGTTCTCTAAGCCAATCCCTGCTGCTGCAGAAATTAAAACTTTTCTTTGTGAAGTTGTGTTGTCCATTTTGACGATATCTTCTCCTCTAAAATAATAGTAATGATAGTTTTTTTATGACAAGTAATTAAAAAATACATCGTATCATTCTACCATGTTACTTGCCTTTTTTCAATATGGGAAATCAAGTCGTCACGGCCGTTTCATAAATTCAATTTAAAATGTATTTTTCAGAATATTTTAAAAGAATATCGAGTTTTTAAAAAGAATAGCATATAAGATTAGCTATTGTTTGAAAATTCAAACAATATATTCAGTAATATTGTCCTTTTTTTGAATATTTTTACGAAAATAATTTGCAAAATATACCAATTAAAAATTTAAATCACTGATTTTTGTGTATTTTTCAGAAAAATTAAATTCATGAAACGACCGTGTCAAATCGTATTGTTACGAGGTGATAAGTCATTAAATGAGATAAATGTTATATGAAATTTTTCTACGATACTATAGCAATGTAGGATATATATAAAAAGCCCCTTACCACATTTTTAATGGCGAGGGACTCTTTAATAGATTTTTAACTTTTAATTATTTTGACTATCTAATGATTATCTTAGCCTTTTTTCTTCTCTTCTTTCCGACGTTTTCTTCTTAAAAGAGCTGCGCCAATAGCGCCAAGGAAGGCTGAACTGCCAGCACCTAGAGCCAAAGTATCATCTTCATCACCTGTATAAGGGAGACGATTGCCTGTTGTCGGTAAGGTTGGCACATTTGCCAATGACTCGCTCAACGACAGGGATTCACTCAACGATAGAGACTCACTCAATGAGAGAGATTCGCTCAATGATAGTGAGTCACTCAACGATAGAGACTCGCTTAATGACAGAGACTCGCTCAATGAAAGTGACTCACTCAACGAAAGGGATTCACTTAATGACAGGGATTCGCTTAACGATAATGATTCACTCAAAGATAGAGACTCGCTCAATGACAATGACTCACTCAACGAAAGGGATTCACTCAAAGATAATGACTCGCTTAATGATAATGACTCACTCAACGATAGTGACTCGCTTAACGATAGAGATTCGCTCAATGACAACGACTCACTCAATGAAAGTGACTCACTCAACGATAGTGACTCGCTTAATGAAAGTGATTCGCTTAATGACAACGACTCGCTCAATGAAAGTGACTCACTCAATGATAGTGACTCACTCAATGACAACGATTCGCTTAATGATAGTGACTCGCTCAATGATAGTGATTCACTCAATGACAGTGATTCACTCAATGACAGGGATTCGCTTAACGATAATGATTCACTCAACGATAGAGACTCACTCAATGACAACGACTCGCTCAATGAAAGTGACTCACTCAACGAAAGGGATTCACTTAATGACAGGGATTCGCTTAACGATAATGATTCACTCAAAGATAGAGACTCGCTCAATGAAAGTGACTCGCTTAATGACAATGACTCACTCAATGACAACGATTCGCTTAATGATAGTGATTCACTCAATGACAGGGATTCGCTTAACGATAATGATTCACTCAACGATAGAGACTCACTCAATGACAACGACTCGCTCAATGAAAGTGACTCACTCAACGATAGTGACTCGCTTAATGAAAGTGATTCGCTTAATGACAATGACTCACTTAACGATAGAGATTCGCTCAATGAAAGTGATTCGCTTAATGACAATGACTCACTTAACGATAGAGATTCGCTCAATGAAAGTGATTCGCTTAATGACAATGACTCACTTAACGATAGAGATTCGCTCAATGAAAGTGATTCGCTTAAAATGAAAGTGATTCGCTTAATGACAATGACTCACTTAACGATAGAGATTCGCTCAATGAAAGTGATTCGCTTAATGACAATGACTCACTTAACGATAGAGATTCGCTCAATGAAAGTGATTCGCTTAATGACAACGACTCGCTCAATGAAAGTGACTCGCTTAATGAAAGGGACTCACTCAACGAAAGGGATTCACTTAATGACAGGGATTCGCTTAACGATAATGATTCACTCAACGATAGAGACTCACTCAATGACAACGACTCGCTCAATGAAAGTGACTCACTCAACGAAAGGGATTCACTTAATGACAGGGATTCGCTTAACGATAATGATTCACTCAAAGATAGAGACTCGCTCAATGAAAGTGACTCGCTTAATGACAATGACTCACTCAATGACAACGATTCGCTTAATGATAGTGATTCACTCAATGACAGGGATTCGCTTAACGATAATGATTCACTCAACGATAGAGACTCACTCAATGACAACGACTCGCTCAATGAAAGTGACTCACTCAACGAAAGTGACTCGCTTAATGACAATGACTCACTCAATGATAGGGACTCACTCAACGAAAGTGATTCGCTCAATGACAACGACTCACTCAATGAAAGTGACTCGCTCAACGATAGTGACTCGCTTAATGACAATGACTCACTTAACGATTTCGATTCACTCAATGAAAGTGACTCACTCAACGATTTCGATTCACTTTCCGAAACACTAATTGAAAGAGATTCGCTTGCGGAAAGGGATTCGCTCAAGGACAAGGACTGACTCAACGAAAGTGACTCGCTCAACGATAGAGACTCGCTCAACGATAGGGACTCACTCAACGAGAGAGACTCGCTCAGTGACAGTGATTCACTCAATGACAACGACTCGCTCAATGAAAGGGATTCACTCAAGGACAACGATTCACTCAAGGATAGGGACTCACTCAAGGACAACGATTCGCTCAAGGATAATGACTCGCTTAACGATAGAGACTCACTCAACGATAAGGAGTTACCAGGACTATAAACATAAATCGTATTGTTAGAAACGGTTGTTGTATCAGTCACGACTGTCTGCGTTGCTTGCGTCATACCCGCCAACATCGGATCGCCATCTGGAATATAAACATATCCTGTTGGCACATTTGTTGCTGTATAAAGCGGACTTGTCCAGTCAATGGTGTTACCAATGTTAGCAGGCACATTGGTCGTTCCAGCCTTCTCTGTTCCTGTCGCCTTATCAGTCGCAACTGGTAGACCAGTCATAGCGTCTACATACGTATAATTGACATTTGGATTGTCCAATCCATAAACATAGATGTTATAAGTATTAGTTTGACCTGCTACTGGTACAATAGAATAGTTAGCCTGTCCATACTTATCACCATTATCCGAATGGGTTGTACTATCACCACCAGATTGAGCATCTGAAACTGCTCCAGACCATACTTGTTCCCCAATTGCCCATTTGTAATTAGCTGGCATATTGTCCACTGCTGATTCTTTAGATAGAACCTCATAGTTTTTACCAACATATGCATTGGGGATTTTAGCATAATCTATTTCGTAGCTTCCGACTTTGCTATTGTTTTGATCAATATAGTTGAAAACTGCTTTACCTGGTGTTATGGCTGTTGTTTTCAAGCCATTTGTATTATTTCCAATACCAGTATTTACAGTATTGCCATCATAATCTTTTGCACTAGCACTACCCGAACCCGTTACTTCAAGTGTCTGAAATTCCGATTGGTTTGACGCCGAATTTGCAGTTGCTTTATTGTTCCAAACATCAATAGCAGAGTTATTTAAACTTACCTTCGATGAATTAGACAAATTAAAAATTGAAGTAGATGTTGCATTCCCATTATTATTTTGAAGACTCAGAGACTTTGGAGAAATAAACTTGACACTTTGAGTACTTTTGAGATTAAAGACAGAGGTTGCTGCCACTTGATTGATTGTCAAGTCAGCATTAGGCGCATATACCATCGTGAACTTCATATTTGCAGACCAATCAGCCACACCATTGATTGTTGAACCATTGGTTCCAATCCTTGGGGCAACAATCTTTGCATTGTCGCCATACTGGTAAAAACTATTACTAACACTTGCATTGCCTTTGGAAACAAAATCATCTAGCATCGTTGTATTAAATGTTTTGTTGAACCATGAAACATCCATACCTAACTTCTGATGAGTAGCAGCTGCTGCACTTTCTCCACCATTGCCAAAAACGGAAAGTCCTGAAAAGAGTCGGGCATACCCGCTGTAAGTGGCAGTATAATTTTCCCCTACTAAAAAGTAAGCGTAATCTCCCCAAAATGGCGAACGATCTGAATTAGAGTCGGGCATGGTAAATGAAATAGTCACATCATCTCCCATAGCAATCCCGTGGTTGCCACCAGTATCATAGATCGTATCCGTATGATCCCAAGCCATCGCATATATGGCAGTATCAGTCGTATTATTTTTGGCTGTCTGGTAGGTTAATGTCGAGCCGTTTGCAACATTCAATGAACCTACTGTCATCATTTCTGCCACTGAATTCCATGTCACAGTACCTGATGCAGTTACCAAACCATCTTCTAAATCAACTAATTTTACAGCAGCCCCACCACGACCGGCATAGGCAGTACCATAATTATTATTAGCTGTAAAATTCGCCAAATCTGCATCTTGAATGATGTTATTAACATTCACTTCCCACTTACCATCGTTCGCACTTGATGAGCCGAAAGGAACCATGATAACATCACGATTTGCACCAGATGAATTAGAATAGTCAGAACTTGTTTGTTTGAGACCATCAATATCAGTAATCGTAAATGTTCCTGCATTTGCCGGGACATTCGGATTCATTTTAGCTGATTGAAGTGGACCTGTTAAATTAATATTACTGTTATTGTCTGCTGCTGGTTTCCCAAGTCCCAAGGTAACATTGTTACCTAAATCAAGTGAATGTCCGCCACCGTCCAGAATGACTGACTTGTTCCGTTCGCTTAAACCGCCATTGTTAGCTGCCGTAACAGTACCAGTATTAGTTCCTGCTTTTGTGTTGACAATATTAGAGCCTAATTCAATGTAGGTAATATTAGGATTATTCCAAGCCGTTGTCAATTCATCCCAAGTATTTACAGCAGCATAAGTTGATGCTACTTGAGCTGCTGATTTGTAGACCAATTTATTAGCAACTTGTTCTGGCACATCAATTTTTACTGATGTTATGGACTTATGAATAGGATTATTAATCTGATTCTCTAAGTCTGCACGTCCCGCATCAGGGTCTGTTGCAACTAGATTGTCTCCAATTCCTCTCGTTGCTCTCGACAAGAGGATCGACTGCGTTGACGGGATGGTCGCATTGTTTTCGTTTGCCGAGACTGTTTCTGTTTCGGATACCATAGCCATGCCTGCGATGGTACCACCACCACCTATCACACTAGCTGTAGACATGGCTGCATATAACCAACGTTTTTTACTTTTATACATCCGATAACGAACTTTAGGTTCTGATACCATCGGTTGTTTCTTATTTTTGTTTTTTTTCATTCTAATCTTTCTTTTATATGATAGATAGTTTATATTGTTAGGTATCTTATAAAAGTGATGGTGCTCTTGCGTTAAGTGATTGTGTCAGAAGTTCTAATATTGGTGTCCAAACCTCTACTTCTCTCACTACTACGATTTCCATTAGCATCTTAGTTTAAGTTCTCTTTCAAAATACTTTTTATTCTAAAATTATTTCACAATTCTTTTTGTAATATTAATAAAATCCAAAAATTATGAATTAATAATTACTAATCGAATTATAACACTTTAATTCACGATATCCAAACAAAATACATTATTTTAACGAAAGTTCCAATTTTTACGATATTTTCCGTAACAAACCCAATAAATTCTTTAAAAACACGATATTTATTGTCTTTCTTGTTGACATAATTGTTCGTGCATACAAAACATATTAAGCTCGCTTTTGAAATTTATATTTCTTTAGCTTCAAAGACAATAACCGAGAATCCCCTTGATATAAGGAAATTAAAACATTTGAGCGATTCTACCGTCCCTGAAAGCACAAAGCTGACATTTTGAAAACATCATAATCTTTAACAAATTTATATAAACTACCATATTGTTTCTTTTAAAATCGATCACAAAACTCCAGTCAGCCACTCACGCTATTCGCTATATACAACCTTCTATAACACTGTATTTATATCATGTTCAGCTATTTTAAAAAACTTTAATAACACCAGTCAAATATTTTTGTTTTTAGGTTATTATTTTTGGTTTCATTATAATGTATGATTTAGTTATTATATCCCTTTTGATTTTGACTATCCAAAAATGTCACACAATAAAAAGACTAAAAGTACAAAAGTAGAATTTTCTACCTCTAGACTTTTAGTCTTTTAAATTAGCTACAGCGAACGCCCTTGGAGATAAATTTGATTCTCTACTTTGCAGTGTTCACTTCTGCTAATCTTCTTTTTGTTTAGCTTTTTTCAATAGCTGGGATGAGGCTCAGGAAATCTCCCAGCGCTTCTGTCTCTGAGAATGGACCACCTTCTAAACCAACACCATAATAGCCTAGTAAAGCATCCATAAATTGATTGTACTTTCTACCTACAGGTGGCATCAAGTATTCTTGAGAAACTAACGCACCTATCGCATGATTGGCTGAGATTAAAGCAGTTCGCTTATTACCATCTTGAAAAGGTGGCAACTTTGCGATTTGTGCAAACACTTGCCAAGCATCTAATCTCGTCTTTAGAGATTGCTCCCATGTCGTTACAATCTTACCAAGATCTGCTTCTTCAATCTGAACAGGTGGAAAATAGGAAACAACACCACCATCTTCAGCCGGCCACAAATCTACATGAATTCTATCTCTAATCGGATCAATTAAAATGTCCCTTAATCTACCGGGGTCATTAGGCTGTTCTTTGCTGTCACCAGTGAATTGCGAATTAATCCCAATAATACTTTGAATACTAAATGGCACATCTTGAGCAAAGTGAATGGCTCTCAGTGTATCCTCAAAAATGAACGATCATCATTATCACTTCTCAACGGCGTGACTGATTGGGTAATCAAAGCTTCTTTTGTCTGAGAAATGGTACTACCATAATCGTTGAATTTCCCTAAATTTGTAATGAACGCTGCTAATTTTTCAATATTCATTTTTACCTCTTTTCATCCTCAGATTTTATCTAAAACAAACTTTCTTTAGTCAATTATACCATAATGCTTGACCGCCTATCGCTTGTCTGTCTCTTTCAGGATATGACTCCTGATAACGACAAATCGTCAAATATTTTCCAATCAACTCGAAAACCACTTTCCTATGGCTAACATTTTAAGCAATAAAAAGCAAGCAACCAAACAGTTACTTGCTTTATAGGCTAGGTAATCTCCCCATACAGTTTGACACAAATCAGTAGATTTAAAAAATCTAACGTTCTAATTATCTTAGCCTTTTTTCTTCTCTTCTTTCCGACGCTTTCTTCTTAAAAGAGCTGCGCCAATAGCACCAAGGAAGGCTGAACTTCCAGCACCTAAAGCCAAAGCATCATCTTCATCACCTGTATCAGGAAGACGATTGCCAGTTACCGGTAAGGTTGGCACATTTGCTAAGGACTCACTCAAGGATAGAGACTCGCTCAATGAAAGTGATTCACTTAGCGATAAGGATTCGCTCAATGACAGTGACTCGCTCAACGAAAGAGATTCACTTGACGATAAGGATTCACTTAATGATAGTGACTCACTTAGTGAAAGTGATTCACTCAAGGATAGTGACTCGCTCAATGACAATGACTCGCTCAACGATAATGATTCACTCAGCGATAGTGACTCGCTCAACGAAAGTGACTCGCTCAACGAAAGTGACTCGCTCAACGATAATGACTCACTCAAGGATAGAGATTCACTCAAAGATAGTGACTCACTCAACGATAGAGATTCACTCGACGATAAGGATTCACTCAAGGATAGGGATTCGCTCAACGATAATGATTCACTCAATGACAATGATTCACTTAGTGAAAGTGATTCGCTCAATGACAGAGATTCGCTTAACGATAAGGATTCGCTTAACGATAAGGATTCACTCAACGATAATGACTCGCTTAACGATAATGATTCACTTAGTGATAGAGATTCACTCAATGACAATGACTCGCTCAAGGAAAGTGATTCACTTAATGACAGTGACTCACTCAACGATAGAGATTCACTTAACGATAATGACTCACTCAACGAAAGTGATTCACTCAAGGATAGAGATTCGCTCAACGACAATGATTCACTTAGTGAAAGTGATTCGTTCAACGATAATGACTCACTCAATGAAAGTGATTCACTTAGTGACAGTGACTCACTCAAAGATAGTGACTCGCTCAACGATAGAGATTCACTTAACGATAATGACTCACTCAACGAAAGTGACTCACTCAAAGATAGTGACTCGCTCAACGATAGAGATTCACTTAACGATAATGACTCACTCAACGAAAGTGACTCGCTCAATGACAATGACTCACTCAACGATAGAGACTCGCTCAAGGACAACGACTCACTCAATGAAAGTGATTCACTCAACGACAATGATTCACTCAGCGATAATGACTCGCTCAAGGACAGTGACTCACTCAACGATAATGATTCACTCAATGACAATGACTCACTTAACGATAATGATTCACTTAGTGAAAGTGACTCGCTCAATGACAATGATTCACTTAACGACAGAGATTCGCTCAACGATAATGACTCACTCAACGAAAGTGATTCACTTAATGATAGAGATTCACTTAATGACAATGACTCACTCAAGGATAATGATTCACTCAACGATAGAGATTCGCTCAAGGAAAGTGATTCACTTAGTGACAGTGACTCACTCAAGGATAATGATTCACTTAGTGAAAGTGACTCGCTCAATGACAGTGATTCGCTCAAGGATAATGATTCACTTAACGACAGAGATTCGCTCAAGGATAATGATTCACTTAACGACAGAGATTCGCTCAATGACAATGACTCACTCAACGATAGAGACTCGCTCAACGACAGTGATTCACTTAGTGAAAGTGAATCACTTAACGATAATGACTCACTCAATGACAATGATTCACTTAACGACAGAGATTCGCTCAACGATAATGACTCACTCAAGGAAAGTGATTCACTTAGTGACAGTGACTCACTCAAAGATAGTGACTCACTCAACGATAGAGATTCACTTAACGATAATGACTCACTCAAGGAAAGTGACTCGCTCAATGACAATGATTCACTTAACGACAGAGATTCGCTCAACGAAAGTGATTCACTCAAGGATAGAGATTCGCTTAGTGACAGTGACTCACTCAACGATAGAGATTCACTTAACGATAATGACTCGCTCAGCGATAGAGATTCACTCAAAGATAGTGACTCGCTCAGCGATAATGATTCACTCAATGACAATGACTCACTCAACGATAGAGATTCACTTAACGATAAGGATTCACTCAATGACAATGACTCACTTAACGACAGTGACTCGCTTAACGATAAGGATTCACTTAGTGACAGAGATTCACTTAATGACAGTGATTCACTTAATGATAATGACTCACTCAATGAAAGTGACTCGCTTAACGATAATGATTCACTTAGTGACAGAGATTCACTCAATGATAGAGATTCACTTAATGACAGTGATTCACTTAATGATAATGATTCACTCAACGAAAGTGACTCGCTTAATGACAGAGATTCGCTTAACGACAGAGATTCGCTTAACGACAGTGACTCGCTCAACGATAGAGATTCACTTAACGATAATGACTCACTCAACGAAAGTGACTCGCTCAATGACAATGACTCACTCAACGATAGAGACTCGCTCAAGGACAACGACTCACTCAATGAAAGTGATTCACTCAACGACAATGATTCACTCAGCGATAATGACTCGCTCAAGGACAGTGACTCACTCAACGATAATGATTCACTCAATGACAATGACTCACTTAACGATAATGATTCACTTAGTGAAAGTGACTCGCTCAATGACAATGACTCACTTAACGATAATGATTCACTTAGTGAAAGTGACTCGCTCAATGACAGAGACTCACTCAATGACAATGATTCACTTAACGACAGAGATTCGCTCAATGAAAGTGATTCACTTAATGATAGAGATTCACTTAATGACAATGACTCACTCAAGGATAATGATTCACTCAACGATAGAGATTCGCTCAAGGAAAGTGATTCACTTAGTGACAGTGACTCACTCAAGG
>NZ_BAAGGP010000046.1:0-22436 GCF_054658615.1 Pseudolactococcus yaeyamensis | reverse complement strand
TCAATTGTCCGATGTCTGACTTTATCGCCGTCACGATAACCTTCAACGATTGTCACGTATTGTGTGCCTTCACGATTTTTAGTTACTTTTACAAATGCCATATTTATATTATATCAAAACCAACCGTATACAACAAGTATGGAGTTGCAAAAAACTATCATATCCCTTGATATAATAGCTTTTGGGGGTGTATTTTTTAGTTTTAACTGTCAAACTCGGGAGATTGGTTTGGGTGGCTTCTGATAAAAAGACAAGTTTATGATATAATAATCTCATTGGTAACTGATGGGGTTATTTTATTTGAGAAAAGGGATGGTATGAAGAAAAAAAGTTTCACTTTTAAAACTTGGTGGATTGGTTTGATTCCTATGCTAATTGGGGGTGTTTTTGTGATTGTAGCGACGATGATGCAACTTATTCCAATGGCTGGTGTTAATATTAATGGGGTTTATACGGAAAATGTTTCGGAAATTCAGGGTTTTCGCTTGATTTTTCTGGCTGGTTTTGGCGGGATTGGTTTCATTTTATTATTAATAGGCTTGTCTTTTATCGGGTATGCTAAGCAGCAAAAAAATAAAAATCAGAGCTTAAAAGAACAAGGCGTGAAAGTTAATGCTGAAATTATTGATTTTCAAGCGACATCGCTTAGTGTTAATAATCGTAGACTGTTAAAACTAGCTTGTACAGCTAAAATCAATGGCACAGACTACATTTTCAAAAGTCAGCCCCTACGCCGTAATCCACTCCCGTTTTTAGAAAATAATTGGGTTGATGTTTATTATGATTTAGGGAATATGAAACGCTATTTTGTTGATGTCGACGGTAGTGTGCGTGATGTTATAGAGCTTTGAAATCAAGTGATAAGTTATTGGAGGGAAGATGACGGTTAAAACAATTTTTTTCGATTTAGATGACACTTTATTGTCAGATGAGCAGGCGGTTCAATTAGCGATTGATCGGACGACTGCTTTTTTGGTCAGTAAATACCCAAGGGTCAAGGCGCAAGAATTTGAGCTAGCCCTTAAAAATCGAGCAGTGACACTTTTTGACACCTATGCCATCTATGATTTTACAGTACAAATTGGGATTAGTCCCTTTGAAGCCTTATGGGGTGAATTTACGGATGGCACATTAAGATTTCCTGAGTTAGTTGCGGTAGTCAAAACCTATCGTCAGCAAGTTTGGACCATGGCATTGGCAGATGTTGGCATTTCAGATAATCGATTGGCCAAACTCATTAGTTTGATGTTTGCCGTTATCAGAATTGAAAATTCAGTGCCTTATGAAGATACCTATACCGCTTTAGAAGCCTTATATGAACGCTATCAATTAGTCCTTTTGACCAATGGTGCGCCTTCTTTACAACAACTGAAACTGGAGAAGGCACCGAGACTTCGAAAATACTTTAAAAAAATCATCATTTCAGGAGATTTTGGTCAGGGAAAACCAGCACCAGAACTTTTTAATTTTGCTTTATATCGTGCACAAGCGGATAAATCGACAAGTCTCATGGTAGGTGACCAGTTATTTACCGATATTTTAGGCGCTAACGCAGTTGGCATGAAATCCGTCTGGATCAATCGCAAAGATGCCTCTCAAAGTGAAGTAGCACAACCAGATTACACGGTAAAAAGTTTAACAGAAATTGTTGGGCTACTTGAGAAAGAGGATATTTGATGGAGATTTCAGAAAATTATTTGACTAACCGTGTGACTGGAGAAATTGGTCAAGCGACTGCGATTTATTTTCCAACATCACAAGATGAGGTAGTTGAGTTGATGCAAGCAGTCAGAAAAAATCATCAGAAATTGATCACAATTGGTGGGCATACGGGGCTTTCAGGTGCGACCTTCCCTGACAATAACCAGGTTTTAATGAGTCTTGAAAAAATGAATCGTATCCTTAAATTAGATACTGAAACAATGACCTTAACTGTTGAGGCGGGCGTGACGATTGCAGCAATTTCAGAATTTCTGGCAGAGACCCCCTACTTTTATGCGCCTGACCCCGGCAGTAAAGAAGCCAGTATTGGTGGTAACGCAGCGACCAATGCAGGTGGCATGCGGGCTGTCAAATATGGTGTCACCCGAGATAATATTCGAGCCATGCGCGTGATATTGGCTGATAGTCGCAAACTTCAAGTTGGTTCTATCAACCGAAAAGATAGCTCAGGCTATGACCTTAAAGATATTTTTATTGGCAGCGAAGGCACGCTAGGTGTCATTACTGAGCTTGATTTGAAAATTCAGCCCAAACCGAAATTCAGTCGAGATATTTTGTTGGGCTTTGAAAGTTTAACGCAGTTATCGCCTAAAGTTTTTGAAATTCTAGCATCAGGTCTTGTGCCTGCCGCCTTAGAATTTTTCGAGCGAGACAGCATGGCTTATTCTGAGCGCGCATTACAGCTAAATTTCCCTGATTTATCTGGTCAAGCATTTCTACTCATTACCTTGGATGGCAATGCTGAGCAGCAACTAGAAAATGAGCTAGACTATTTAGCAAGTCTAAGTGACGAGACTCTGATTTTGACGGATGAGCAGACACGTAATACTGTCTGGCAACTTCGGGGGGCAATCGCCTCCTCAGTTGAACTTGAAAGTATCCAAGAACCGCTGGATGTGGTTGTTCCCGTTAACCAAATCGCACCGACGATTATTGCGCTGAAGCAAATGGCAATAGAAGCGAATTTGTCCGCTATCTTTTTCGGTCATGCAGGCGACGGTAATATCCATGCCAACATTATCAAAAACGATTTGACAGATGAGGAATGGACGGAAAAACTTGAAGCCTATCTGGATGATCTCTATGCCTATGTGGCGAAAGTAGGTGGCAAGCCTTCTGCGGAACATGGTATCGGGTTGTTGAAAAAGCCTTATTTTCAGAAATATATCGGAACCAGTGAGTTGGTGGCTATGAAGGCGATTAAGCGTGCTTTTGACCCAGAGAATATTTTGAATCCGGGTAAGATTTTTGATTTGTGACAACTAAAAATGTTTCTGTTTTTTTGACGGAAGCATTTTTGGTTTCATACGATATGTATTTACTTACGTATGAAATAGTGGTATACTTATGATGAAGAAACAGATAAGCATTAAACTGCAAACTGAATTAGGGAGAAAACATGATGAAAGATCAAGCCTGTATTTTTAATATTCAACATTTTAGTCTTCACGATGGACCGGGTATTAGAAGTGTGGTTTTTTTTAAAGGTTGCCCTCTGCGTTGTTTCTGGTGTTCTAATCCTGAATCACAGTCAGGTCTACCAGAGGAAATGTATGATAATCTAACCAAGCGCCCAGAAATTGTCGGGGAATATAAAACCATTGATGAGATTATGACAGAGGTTATGAAGGATGAACCTTTTTATTTGGAATCTGATGGCGGTGTGACAGTATCTGGAGGAGAACCCCTTTTTCAAGCCAGTTTTGCGACAGAATTGCTGAAAACTTTAAAAGCTAAAGGCATTCATACAGCATGTGAAACGACAGGATATGCCAAGCCAGAAGTTTTCAAGTCCTTTATCGCATGGGTGGATAATCTCTATTTGGATATTAAACATTATGATACGCAAAAACACAAAACAGGCATTGCAGTTGGCAACGAGCTGATTCTTGAAAATTTAAAAATTGCAGTCGAGACACATCCTAATCTAACTGTGAGGATTCCAGTTATCCCTGAATTTAATGACAGTTTAGAAGATGCGCAAGCCTTTGCCCAATTGTTTAATGACCTTGGCGTGACAGCAATCGAAGTTCTCCCTTTCCACCAATTTGGCGAGAAAAAATATGACTATTTAGACCGTCCCTACCAATTAAAAGATGTCAAACAATTACACAGTGAGGACTTGATTGAGTATCAACAAGTTTTTACTGCTGCGGGCATTGACTGTCTAATTAGATAAAACAGAAAAAATAGCCTATCCACTCTTGTATAAAGCAGTGTTGGATAGGCTATTTTTATTCTTAAAAGAAGAGATAAGAGGCTTGATATTGTAGAATTTATCAATTTTTTATGGAGTAAACTCAGTCGTTTGTGCATTTCTTGAAAGAGTGTGATAGGATAATCTTGTATCTTCTTGACGTTTTCCTATCTTGCGTATTTTTCAACTACAAGTTTAACGCTTTGGGGATGTTTTTACTTGATATAAAATTCAACTAGTACCTTGGGTTAAGTTCAATATTAGACTTATTTTGAAATCGGTAAAGGTATGCTAAAATGTAAGAAAAGATAAATAAAAATCATTAAGGGATAAAGAGGAGGTGAAGCATGTTGAATTTTCAGGAACGTGTCAAAAATAAAGAGAATAGACTGACGGAGCTAGAAGAAGATTTAGCGGCATATATTTCAGAGAATAAAGAAGAAGTCAGTCAAGCCAAGATTGTTAAATTATCACATGATTTTTACACGGTACCGAATACAATTACGCGCTTTTGTAAAAAACTAGGTTATGATAATTTTTCTGAGTTTAAGGTTAATCTTAAGCAAGAACTTGAGACACCAAAATCTACAAATCTTCATAAGGATGTTCTTTTAAAAAACTTTGATTTGATTGATAAGGATCGAGAATTGAAAGTCGTACGGTTGATGCAAAGAGCCAAGGTAGTCAATTTCTATGCCCTAGATCAAACAGGACTTTTTACAAAAATGTATGTCAAAAACTTTTTTGCTTTAGATGATAAGTTTCAATTTTTTGAGTATCAACAAGAGATGAAAAAAAAGATACTTAATGCTTCAAATGAGATTTTCTTTTTTGTTTCTTTGTCAGGAGAAACCATTTCGGTATTAGAGTTGGCGGAGTTAGCAAAAGAAAGAAATCATAAGGTGATTAGCCTTACCAATTTGAATGAAAATAGCTTAGAACAGTTGTCGGATATTTCGCTTTATTGTTTGACGCAATATGAAACAGTCAATGGTTACGATATAACGGATAAAATTCCTCTACTTTTAATTTTACAGTCCTTATACGAAGCGTTTCGTGGAATTTTACACATTTAAAATGATACTTTTCTTTGTAGAAGTGTTTTTTTAGCAGAAAAAATGAAAGCGCTTTATTTTATGCTAGTATTAAGTTACAAATAAAAAGAGAGTAGGCTAAATGATGACTGACCAAAAGAACCTTTATGCGCCTTTCAATGGAGAAATACTGAAGTTAGAAAGCGTAAAAGATCCGATTTTCTCTGAAAAAACACTGGGGGACGGATATGCTGTCGAACCTACAGGAGAAACGATTTATGCGCCAGTTTCTGGTACAGTAAGTGTAGTTCAAGGTCATGCTGCAGGATTTAGTACAGTAGATGACTTAGAAGTTTTACTTCATATCGGTATTGACACAGTGAGACTTGATGAATCTGTTTTTGCATTTGATATTAAAGAAGCAGATACTGTGAAAGCAGGTCAAGTTATTGGGCGTGTGAACTGGCAAGCAGTAGAAGAAGCAGGACTTGAAAAAACGGTTATTGTGGTGATTACAAATACAGCAGAAAAATTGGCAAGTCTTCAAATTGACTCAGGAAAAGTAACAGGTGGTACACCGATAGGTCGAGCTATTGCTAAAGGAGATACAAGTCAAGTGGCAACGCCTCAACCTAACAAGAAGAAAAAATTTGCGTTAGGCGGTTTCTTCCAAGAACTTGGGAAAACTTTCATGCTCCCAGTTGCTTTGATGGCCTTCATGGGCTTGATGTTAGGTCTAGGAAGTTCGTTTTCCAGTCAGTCAACGATTGATGCCTTTCCCTTTTTAGGAAATGGTGTGCTTCAAATTATTTTCCGCTTTTTCTCTGCTATAGGTGGCTTTGCATTCAGTAATCTTCCTATCATGTTTGCGATGGCAATTCCTCTAGGATTAGCTAGGAAAGAAAAAGGCGTTGCTGCTTTTTCAGGGTTTGTGGGTTATATGGTCATGAACCTCTCTGTTAATTTCTTTTTAACAGAATGTGGTCAATTAGCGGATGCAGAATTGCTGAAAAAAGCAGGACAAGGCATGGCCTTGGGCGTTCAAACGATTGAAATGGGTGTTCTTGGCGGTATTATTACTGGTATTATCGTTTATAATCTTCATAAGAAATTCTATAACATTCAACTTTCAGATAGTTTTGCCTTCTTCGGTGGTTCAAGATTTGTGCCAATCATCACTGCTTTAGTGATGTCTTTAGTTGGCTTGCTTATTCCTGCGATTTGGCCTCTGTTTGCATTTTTGATACAAGAAATCGGCAAACTAATTCAACATGCTGGTATTTTTGGTCCTTTCCTCTTCTTCTCTGGCGAGCGTTTACTTTTACCATTTGGCTTGCATCATATTTTGGTGGCAACCATCCGTTTCACTCAGGCTGGTGGCTCAGCGCTTGTTGATGGACATGAAGTATTCGGCGCCTTAAACATTTTCTATGCGGAGCTTTCTAACCGTTTGCCAATTTCAGGTGCAGCGACAGCTTTCTTATCACAAGGGAAGATGCCGACGTTTATGTTTGGTCTGCCAGCAGTAGCTCTAGCCATGTATCGGACAGCAAAACCAGAAAAACGTGCTAAGGTGAAAGGTCTCTTGATATCTGGTGTTATTGCAACTTTCGTGACAGGTATTACAGAACCCATCGAATTTCTCTTTCTTTTCATCAGTCCCTTCCTCTGGATTTTCCACGTTATCATGACAGGACTTGGTGCAATGGTTGTCAGTCTTTTAGGTGTCAAAATCGGGAATACAGATGGTGGTATCCTTGATTTCCTTATCTTTGGTGTCATGCAAGGATCTTATACAAGATGGTTTTTGATTCCCGTTGTTGGTGCCTTCTGGTTTGCGGCATACTACTTTACATTCAAAAAAATGATTCTTTGGAAAAACTTGAAAACACCGGGACGTGAAGAAATTTCAGAACTAGAGTATTCAGACCAAGAATTGGCTCATACAGGAAATACCTCAGGTTTCGATGCAGAGAAAATTTTAGCGGCACTTGGTGGTAAAGAAAATATCATCACTTTAGATAACTGTTTGACACGTCTTCGTTTGATTTTGAACGATGGGAGTGTTGTTGAAGATGATAAGCTAAAAGCTTTAGGTGCATTAGGTGTCGTTCATTTGGATGACACAAGTGTCCAAGTTGTCATTGGAACAAAAGTCACAACTGTTCGAAATGCTTTGGACAATTTGATTTAGAAGGAGCGGAGGCTGAGACAAAATTCTCAAAAATAGAAGAACCGCATGAAATTCGTTTTTGAAGACGTTGGTTTTATGCGGTTTGTCTATTTATTAATTTTACAGGATGCGGCATGGATGATTTTAGATGGTCGTTATGAGGGTGAGGCGATTGAGACGACCTCTGGCTTCCAGATAAATGTTGTACCCAAAGGAAGCTATATTGCTGGTCTTGTGTCAATTTTGCGAGATAAAAATATCACACAATGTCAGTTGAAAGTTCAGCACTTGCTATTGGTGAATATGATGAATTGAAGATGCAATCATTGAGCAGTCAGGTTATGGTGAGTATTTCTTCCATGGCTTAGGACATGGTATTGGTCGCGGCGGCGATTTGTCGATTTTGAATCCAACAGGCAAGATGATTCTTGATAATCATATGGTCATGAGTTGTGAACTGAGGATTTATGCGCTGATCTTAGGTGGTGTCCGAATTGAGGATGATGTGGTACTGATTGATAATGTGGAAATACCACTCAACAAGTCTAGTAAAAAGTTGCTAGTATTAGAAGGATAAGAATATGTATGATTTTGATAAAGTAAGAGATCGGAGACAGACAAATTGCCGAAAATGGAGTCCGAAAATGATTAAGGAAAAATTCCATCTAGGAGAAGATGCCATTCCTTTAGATTTGGCAGATATTGATTTTGAATGTCTGCCAGAGATAAAAGAAGCGATGATTGCGCGTGCAGAAATGGGCGAGTATAGCTATACATCAGTAACTGATGATTTTTATGAGGCAGTGATTGCTTGGAATAAACGCCGATTTAACCTTGAGTTGGAAAAAGATTGGATTCGGCTGACTTTTGGCACTGTTTCGACGCTGCATTATATCGTTCAAGCTTTTACAGAGGAAAATGAAAGTGTTTTGATTAATACACCAGCTTATGCACCCTTTGCTGAAGCTATCGAAAATAATAATCGCCAACTCTGTTGTAGCCCATTAATTCTCAAAGACAATCGCTATGACTTAGACTTTGAAGATATTGAGCGTCAAATGAAGATAAAAGCTGTCAAAATTTTCATCTTTTGCAGTCCGCAAAACCCATCAGGTCGTGTGTGGTCGAAAGTAGAATTGGGAAAAGTAGCAGAACTTTGCTTAAAATATGATGTCTTGCTTGTTTGTGATGAAATTCATCGAGACATTTTGTTTGAACGGGAAAATTTTTCAAGTATTTTCAACGCTCACACTGATATTGCGCAGAAATGTATCCTATGTTTATCATCCAATAAAGCTTTTAATCTAGGCGGTCTGAAGGTCTCCTATGTTGCGATTCCAAATGAGAAAATTAGAGAAACGCTCTACCAACAACTCACTAAAAATGCGATTACCTCTCCTCATGTTTTTGCTGTGCCAGCAGTGATTGCAGCCTATCAGCATGGGGAACAGTGGCTAGATGAGTTGACCCTATACATGCAAAGGAATTTCGAAATGTTCTATGATTTTATCGAAAAAAATATGCCAAAGATAAAGGTAATGAAAGCAGATTCTTCTTTTTTGGCTTGGTTAGATGTTTCGGAACTTTTCAGCGATGAAGTAGACATGACAGCATTCTTCACACAGGCACGGTTGACCACAGTACCCGGAAGTTACTTTGTGCAAGATGGTGAAGGCTTTGTTCGATTAAATCTTGCGATTACAAAAAGTATGTTACAGGAAGTTTTAAATCGAATGAAAGAGATTTATGATCAATGGGAGAGGTCATGAAAAAGTCTAAAAATAAAGAAGATAAAATTATCATCATTGGTGATGGCGCTGTTGGGTCAACCTTTGCTTATACGCTATTACGTGAAAACGTTTCTGCTTCGATTGGCATCATTGATCTCAACCAAAAGAAAGTGTCGGCAGATATTGAAGACTTAAATCATACACTACCTTTTACTAAATTCTGTGGTAAGCGAGTTTACATTGCAAATTATAGCGATGTCCGAGATGCTGATCTTGTAGTGATTACGGCAAATGCACCCCAAGCAAAATTTGGCGAGGATAAAGACCGGTTAGGGCTTCTTCAGCAGAATGTGTGGATGATGACCTCAATCACGACTGAAATCATGGTGAATGGTTTTGCTGGTGTGATACTTGTGGTGAGCAATCCAGTTGATGCCTTGACCCAAGTAGTCCAACGTGTTTCTGGTTTGCCAACTGGTCAAGTCATTGGCACTGGCACACTACTGGATACAGCCCGATTACATGAATTAATTGCAGATAAGTTGAATGTCAATCCTAACGATATTAAAGGTTTTATACTTGGAGAACATGGCAACTCAGGATTTATAAACTGGTCTCATTTGACGATTGGCAGCATACCGATTTTGACTTGGCTAGAAAAATATTCCTCCCTTGACTCTCACCACCAACTTTTCGAAGAATTGGCAGATTATGTTAGAAAAATAGGTGTTGATATTTTTGCTGATAAGGGCAATACATCATATGGTATTGCCTCGTGTCTGGTCATGATTACGGAAGCAATTCTAAGTGAAAACAATCGAATTCTCCCCATTTCAGCCTATTTAACTGGTGAGTATGGTGTTGAGGGCGTTTATATTGGTGCACCTGCTATCTTAAACCGTCAAGGTATTAGTCAAATTATTGAAATTGATTTAAACGATGCAGAATTAGCCGCTTATCAACAATCTGCAGAAACTTTGAAGACAAATATTGTCGCGCTAGAGGAGAAAAAATTGATGCCTTCTTAACACTAGACAAATGTTTCAGGTAAATAAATTATAACGATGCTGATTTTGATGTCTTGTTAGATAAGACATCAAAAATAACCTATCCAATTCTTGCTTAAAGCAGTGTTGGGTAGGCTATTTTTAAATTATTATTAACTTAAGTATCTTACAAAAATTCAATATCAAATTCGAAATCATCATCAACATCATTATCAACGACAACTTCAACTTCAGGAATAGGTTTCTTTAAGACAAAAACAATACCTGAAGTAACCGCGATTCCGATGAGTGATGCCACGATATACATGAGTGCGTTATTAGCAACAGGAGCAACAATCCAACCACCCCACGGCGCAGGATTACCCGTTCCAAGTACCATAGCAAGAGAAGCGCCAATAGCACCGCCGATGATATTGGCCGGAATCACTCTGACAGGATCAGAGGCTGCAAAAGGAATAGCACCTTCAGTAATTCCAACAGCGCCCATGACGATAGCAGCTTTACCAGAATCTCTTTCCTCCGCCGTGAATTTCTTAGGTGCGATTAAAGTTGCTACCCCCATAGCAATAGGAGGGATACAGATAGCGACACCGATTCCTGCCATAATGGTGAGTGCAGTATCACTTGGCACCCCAGTCACGGGATCAATTGTGCCGACCATGGCACTCCCAAAACCATAAGCCACTTTATTGACAGGACCGCCCATATCAAAGGCGATCATTGCACCCAAAACGAGACCAAGTACGGCCATATTACCAGTCCCAAAGCCTTCAAGCCAACCTGTGAGGGCTGTCATTAATGAAGCAATCGGCTGTCCGATGACCCAGTACATAATTCCCCCAACAATCAAGGTGCCAAGCAAGGGGATAATGAAAATTGGGAGCAATGACCGTAGGCTATCAGGTAGCTTAATTTTTTTCAAATAATGAACGACAATCCCAGCAATAATCCCAGCAATAATCCCACCAATAAAGCCAGCTCCAATGTTACTCGCAATCATCCCGCCGATAACACCGGGAGCAATCCCCGGCCGATCCGCCATAGAAAAAGCAATAAATCCTGAAAGAATTGGTACCATTAGTCCTAAGCCAACAATTCCGATATTAGCGATATCGGCTAAAATACCTTTAGATGGCACTGCCGCATTTCCTGAAAGCAAGACACTGACAGCCAACAATATACCACCTGCAACAACAAATGGTATCATGTATGAGACACCAGTCATTAAATGTTTTTTTGAATCCTTGAGTAGTTGTCCTAATTCACTCATTTTTTATTTCCTCTATTTCTATATTTATCACATTTTATCTTTGTTTTCAATAAAAATGTAGATGAAGATTAGTCAAATTTTGCTTTCAATTTTGTGATTAAGGCATCAGATTTATTGATGCAATCTCCAGCACTTAATCGAATGACAGGTTTTCCTTTAAAACGTTCTTCATTTTTGATGCCGATATTATTGGTCAAGACAACTGCATCCGCAGCCGCAATATCCGCTGCTTTTAATTCATCTTCAATCCCAATGGAACCCTGTGTTTCGACATGGATTTCAACACCTTGTTTTTCAGCAGCAACGGCTAAACTTTCAGCAGCTAGGTAAGTGTGGGCAACACCTGAAGGACAGGCAGTAACAGCAACTAATTTCATAATAATTTCTCCAATCATTTTGAGTGCAAATTTAATTATTTCTTGGCATGAATTAGGTTAAAACATCGCTAATCAATGCAACAATTTCTGCTTCATCTTTTGAGTCTTCCAATTTTTTTCGGAAATCCTCGTGAATCAATTTACGTGACAAGCTCGCAATAATCCGTAGATGTTCATCCCCTTTGCTTGCCTCTGGGACAGCTAATAGGAAAATAATCTGCGCAGGTGTGCCGTCTAAAGATTCCCAGTCAATTGCTTTTCTTGTCCGACCAAAGGCAACTGTTGTTTTTGTGACAGCTTTTGTTTTACCATGTGGAATGGCAATGCCAAAGCCAATACCAGTTGTTGTCAAGGCTTCACGGTCTAAAACACTTTGAAGATATTGATCAAAGTGACTCAGTCGTCCTTCAGCATCAATTAATTTAGCCAATTCCAGTATAATCGCTTCTTTAGAATTTCCTATAAGATCCAAATTAATGAGATTTGTTGTTATGAGTGTCATTCTTTTTCACCACCTTTATTTTTATTCTACAAGAACACTATACCACGTTGAGAAAGCGCTTTCCTTGTTTTTTAGATAAAAA
This sequence comes from Pseudolactococcus yaeyamensis, assembly GCF_054658615.1. NCBI lineage: Bacteria > Bacillati > Bacillota > Bacilli > Lactobacillales > Streptococcaceae > Pseudolactococcus > Pseudolactococcus yaeyamensis. The sequence goes on along the minus strand of NZ_BAAGGP010000046.1, from coordinate 10,342 downwards.
AATATAAGGAAGGTATGAAATCCTTTAAATATCACCTTTTATAAAGTACCTAAAAAGTGATAAAAATTATCGAAATGCACAAATGTGCAAAAGAGAATTTAACGGGTTACAAGGAATAAAAAATCACACAAGATTTATTCTGTGTGAGTGGGATTTATTTGTAAAGGTTACACCAAAATCAATTTCGTTTGTGCTTCAATACTCATCTGAATATCTACAGGAATTCCTTTATTAGTGATAACCAAATCAACAGCAGACCAAGGAGCGACTTCAATCAATGAAGAAGTTTTGAATTTACTAGCATCTAATAAAACAATTTTTTGTGTACTTTTGTCAAGCAATTTTCGTTTAATCATCGCATCGTTAAAGCTACTTGTACAAAAACCATGACGATTGAGCACGCCACTTGAGCCTAAAAAACAGAGATCTAACTTGATATCAGGATAGAGTTCATCGGAGGTATCATTTTGAAAAGACATATCAGCATAGGAATATTTGCCACCAAAACAATAAAGCTCATTCCCGCTTTTAACGAGTTCTAGAATTGCAGCGAGGGATCCTGTGAAAATCATTTTATTCTGATAGCTTTTGAGGTGGTTAGCAAGCATGGCAACGGTACTGCCCTGATCTAGTCCAATTGTTACAGCATGATTAGGGATAAACTGACTCGCAACATGAACAATGGCTTGCTTTTCAGGATGGTCAATCGGTGTTCGGTCAATAACCGGTTCTAGTTGCCTTTGCTCAAGAAGTTCAGCACCACCATAAATTTTTTTGAGAATCCCTTGATTTTCTAAGTAGGCTAAGTCTTGACGAATTGTTTCGTCTGAAACTTGAAATTTTTCAACTAAATCAACAACTTTTACCTTTTTGTTTTCTAGTAATAAATTAGTGATTCTATTTCGGCGATTTTGAATTTCATAAGCTTTCATGTTGTGAGATGTCCTTTCAAAGTTCTTCTAAATTCCCAAAAATAGAATTAATTACTTGGATTCATTGTAACATAATGTCAATAAAACATCAATTCCAAGAAAAACTTTGATTTTCAGGAAATAATATGCTAAAATGACTGTATAAAATCAAGAAAGAGGAAAAAACTATGATGGTCACCCAGCCCAGTCCAAGAATTAAGTTGATGAAAGACAATCAATTTAAAGCTAAACGTCAGATTTCCTTAGAACGTGCCTTGTTATATACTGAGAGTTACAAAGAAACGGAAGGACAGCCTACGATTATCCGTCGAGCTAAGGCAACCGCTCATATTTTAGAACATGTCAAAATTAGCATTCGTGAAGGTGAGTTATTGGTTGGTAATCGGACGATTCGCCCACGTTCTGGTATTTTATCACCTGAGATGGATCCATATTGGATTATGAAAGAGATTGACACCATTGAGTCGCGGCCGCAAGATCAGTTTGAATTTACTGAAGCTGACAAGAAAATCTATCATGAGGCACTCTATCCTTATTGGTCTAGCATTTCGATGAAAGATTTTATCACCAGTCAATTGACAGATGACATTAATCAAGCGCTAAAAGACGAGGTCTTTAAACTCAATCAAACCGATAAAGGACAAGGTCATATCATCATGGACTTTCCGAGTATTTTGGCGCATGGTGTTGGTTACTATATAGAGTTATTATCAAAAAAGACAACTGATGAGCCTAACAATGCCTTTTTTGAAGCAGGATTGATTATTTTCAAAGGGATGCAAGCCCATTTTCTGCGTTATGCAGATTTAGCCCATGATTTGGCTGAAAAAGAACAAGCTGTCACACGACGAGATGAACTATTACAAATAGGAGAATTGTGTCAAAAGCTGAGTTTTGAAAAACCGTCAACTTTCTATGAAGCACTCCAATTATTATGGATGACTAGCATTGTTGGGCAATATGAATCAAATGCTTCTTCCCTATCTCTAGGTCGAATGGATCAGTATTTGTATCCATTCTATGAAAAATCTTTAAAAGATGGCGAGTCTGCAGAATTTCTGTATGAAGTATTAGGCGATTTTTATGTGAAAACGAATGATGTGGTCTTGCTGAGAAGTGAGAGTAGTGCCAAATGTTTCGCAGGTTTTCCGACAGGTTATACGGTTGTCTTAGGTGGTCTAGACGAGTATGGTCATGCTAGTGTTAATGCACTTTCGGAACTCATGTTAGACATCTACCATGAAATATTATTGCCTCAGCCGAATTTATCAGTCCGAATGAATGAACTTATTCCTCGAAAATTTTTGCTGAAAACCTGTGAGACAATTCGACTAGGGACAGGCATTCCCCAATTATTTAATGATGAAGTCTGTGTGCCTGCCTTTTTGAGTAAAGGTGTATCGCTTGATGATGCGCGTGATTATGCAACAGTTGGCTGTGTGGAAACAAGTATTCCAGGTCGGACTTACGGCTTGCATGACATCGCCTTGTTCAATCTGCTGCGGATAATGGAGCTATCCATGTATGCGTTACGTGATCAATCAGAGGTAACTTATGAAGAATTATTGACAGATATTAAAAATCGTATTTCTTATTATGTTGACTTGGTAGTGCGAGGTTCAGATATTGTTGATTTGGGGCATAAACATTATGCGCCAACACCATTTTTATCAGTTTTGATTCAGGATTGCTTGAAAAATGGTCAAGATGTGACAGAAGGTGGTGCGCGATATAACTTTTCAGGAGTACAAGGGATTGGCGAAGCGAATTTAAGTGATTCACTCTATGTTGTTAAGCAATTAGTATTTGAAAATCAGGAGTTAAGCTTTTCGGAACTAGTGGATGCGATGGCAAGCAATTATACAGGTCAGTACGCTAGTTTGCAGGCACACGTGATTCAAGATTTTGATAAATTTGGTAATGATAATGATGAGATTGACGAGATTGCGACAACTTTATTTCACCATTATGCCAAAGTCCTATCTCACTATCAAAATGTTCGTGGCGGTCAATTTATTCCCGGTGCCTATACTGTGTCAGCACATATTCCTCTAGGGGAGGCAGTTGGTGCGACACCAGACGGACGAAAGGCACAGGAGCAATTAGCCGACGGCGGTCTCTCACCAATGGTTGGGCGTGATCGTTTAGGACCAACAGCCGTCCTTAAATCTGTTAGCAAACTTGACAATTATTTGACGGTCAATGGCAGTCTACTGAATATCAAGTTTCAACCGAATACCTTAAAAGGGCAACAAGGCTTAAATAAATTTGCAGACTTTTTGATGGCCTTTACAAAATTGAAAATTCAGCATGTACAGTTTAATGTCCAGTCAAAAGCAACCTTGCTTGAAGCGCAAAAACATCCTGAAAAATATTCGGGGTTATTGGTGCGCGTCGCAGGATACAGTGCCTTTTTCGTTGATCTGAATAAGCAAATCCAAGATGATATTATTGCGAGGGTGGAACATGTCTTGTGATAGTTTAAAAGGTTTAATCTTCAATATTCAACGTTATTCGATACACGATGGTAGTGGTATTCGCACACTTGTCTTCTTCAAAGGCTGTCCCTTGACTTGTCCTTGGTGCTCAAATCCTGAGTCACGTCAAGCAGTTACACCAACAACTTGGACGAAAAATGGCAAGTGTGAGGTGATTGGCAATTGGATGACCGTTGATGAAGTGGTCACAGAAGTTTTGAAAGACGAAATCTTTTTTAGAACATCTGGCGGTGGTGTCACCCTTTCAGGCGGAGAAGTGTTGATGCAAGCACCATTTGCTAAGGCATTATTACAAGCATTATCTGAACTCGGTATTGAAACGGCAATTGAAACAACGGGGTGTTTCGCCCAAAATCAATTAGAAAGTTTAGTCCCTTATTTAAGTCAAGTCCTATTTGATTTCAAAATAATGGCAGCAGAACCTGCTAAACGAGTGATTGGCATAGATGTCGAGACAGTCAAAGAAAATTTTGAGCTGCTCCTGAAATATCCCGAAATTAAAGTCACACCACGCATTCCCTTAATCCCCAACTTTACGGCAAATCCAGAAAATCTGTTAGTAATCATGACTTATTTAAAGCGTTTTCAGATTAAAGAAGTCCATTTACTGCCATTTCATCAGTATGGCAGTAGTAAATACGATGACTTGGGTTGGAGATATGAGATGAAAGATGTCCCAACTTTGATTGAATCAGAAATTTCTGAGCTTAAGGCACTATTTGAAATGAATGGGATGCGTGCTTTAGGTGACGGTTTAGAATAGCAAAAAAGGCTTAAGATGGCAACCTTAAGCCTTTTAATGCGCCCAAATTTTAAGCCTCTGACGCTTGTTCTTTCTGGTAAGCGATATTATCTTGCATTTTGAAGAATGGGAAGTAAAGCACAGTTGAGATGACAAGGATGAGAAGCTGAACAATCAAACCTTTGATGCCGCCAACCATTAAGCCAGAGATTAAGAGTGGTGTACTCCACGGTAACATCACGCCTGAGAAGGGTGACATGAAACCAATGGCGATTGACCCATAAACGACGATAGCTGATAAAATGGGAACTAAGATAAATGGGACAAACATCAAAGGATTCATGACAATTGGGAAACCGAAAGTGACCGGTTCATTGACATTAAAAATTGTCGGGAAGGCTGCCACTTTTCCTAATGCCTTATATTGCTGCGATTTTGCTGCAAAGAGCATGGCAATCACCAAACCAAAGGTAATACCTGAACCAGATAAAACGAGAAAGCTATCCAAGAATTGCTGGGTCACGATATGCGCCCCTTTTTCAGAAGTCAACTCGCCGTGTTTGATTAGCAAATTGCTGTTCTCAATGGCATTAGCAGTCAAGATAGAAGTGACGATACCATTGACGACAGACTGACCATGCACTCCAAACCACCAGAGAAATGAGATGAAGAAGGCGATGCCAATCACACCCGGTAGGGTATCCGATAAACCTTGAAGGGGCACTTGGATCACGCTGTAAATCCATTCGATGAAAGTGCCACCAGATGCAGCTTTTGCTACGATATAGACAATCATCGACAATAAAAAGATGACAAAAGCAGGAATCATGGCTGCAAATTGTTTAGAAATCGCATCTGGGACTTGTTTGGGCATTTTGATGACAATATTATTTTTAATAAAGAAAGCATAAATCGCACCAACGCTTAATCCAATAATAATGGCACCGACAATCCCTTGCCCACCAAACCAGACTCTGGCGAGGGCATCAACGGTTTCCCCGTCAGGTGTTGTGAAGCTTGAACGAAGTGTGATGAAAAAAGCAGCGACAGATAGGACGCCTGATGGCAAGGGTTCAATGCTTTCGTTTTTGGCATAGGCATAACCGATTGAAAAACAAGCAATTAAGCCCATAATCGCAAAAGTACCAGCGTGAACTTGCATAAAAGGCTCAGTCCAATTTTTGCCAAAAACCCCCACAATGGCTGTGTTAATCGCTTCTGATGGAATTTGTCCGATGATTAGGAAAACACTACCGATAACGGTTAGTGGCAGAATGGCAAGCATGCCATCTTTAAGCGCAATAACGCCTTTCATATTGACGAAACGCATAATCGGTCCAATAATTTTTGATGTGTCAAATTTTTTAGCCATGATATATCCTCATTATTTTAAAGTTAGTCAAATCAATCACTGCTGGTACAATGATTGAAAATGTGTCACAAAAGTCTTCATTAGTTTGCTACTAAGCTTAAGGCCAAGTCTAATACTCTTTCACCGTCCAACATGCCATAATCAGCCATTGGAATCACATCAATCTTAACGCCTTGTGCATCACAAATTGCTTTTGATTTGGCTAACGTATAGCCAACTTGGGGGCCTAACAAAGCCACATCAATACCACTAATTTCTTTTTCAATGGCATTTTGAGCACAGGCTTCAATGTCCAATGCGACACCACGTTTTTCAGCAGCAGCTTTAATATTATTGACCAACATACCAGTTGAAAAACCAGCTGCACAAAATAGTCTTACTTTAATCATGATAAAATCTCCCTTAAATTGAATTTATTTTATTAGTTTTCTGAGCTCATTGAGTTCTTGTCTAGTTTCGATGACTTCCTTAATCAAATTGATTTCGGTGATTGTCGTCATCAAATGATCTTGCGCATGGACGAATAAAGCACTTAATCCAGTCCCTTCGCCACGTGCTTCCTGTGCTAACCAAGAACTTTGGATATTGTGGGCTTCGTTTAAAGCAGTTTCTGCTAATTGCACCTCCTCTTCACTAGCGACCGGATTGCCTTTTTTGGCATGGTCTAAAGCCAAATAAATATGTGATTTGGCATCGCCCGCATGGATAATTAACCCCATAATAATTTGATCTGCCTGAATGATTTCCATCTTCTTCTCCTTTCTGTGATTTCATTTTATGAAATCTTGAAACTTGACCTACGCTGTCGCTTCGTCCGAGCGAGGTCATTCGCGAACTAAATCCGCTCAAAGTCTTTAAAAATAATAAAAACTAGCATTTGAAAACAAAATAATTTTCAAATGAAACAAATATTGTTTCTTAAGAAAATAATATCATTTTACGAAAACGCTTACAAGTAGGCTGTGACATTTTTTTATAAAATGCACATTTGTGCAACACAAAAGAAAAGATGTTTTGTATCTACATGAAAAATATGCTATATTGTAGGTATAGGAGATTCGAACGAAAGTAAAACAAAAGGATGAAGAAAAATAAATGACTAGAATGGCTGACATTATCACGATTGTGAGTGAGAAAAAGAAGGTTGAAGTGAATCAGTTAGCTCAGGAGCTAAATGTTTCAAGAGTCACGATTAGAAAGGACTTAGATAAGCTCGAAGAACGAGGCATTTTAGTACGTCAACATGGTTTTGCGGTCATCAATAATGAAGACGATATCAATTTTCGCTTGTCTAAAAATTATGATTTGAAACGAAAGATAGCGCTCAAAGCAGCAGAGAGTGTTAAAGATGGTGAGACGATTATGATTGAGTCGGGGTCAACTTGTGTCCTCCTTGCAGAGGAGTTAGCCTTCAATCGAAACGATGTGACGATTATTACGAATTCTTGTTTTGTTGCCCAATATATCCGCAAATCAGACACCGTAAAAGTAATTCTTTTAGGTGGTGAGTACCAAAAAGATTCACAGGTCAATGTTGGTCCAATGGTCGGAGAAGTTGCTAAGAATTTTTATGTTGACAAATTTTTTATCGGTATTGATGGCTTTGACGATAAACATGGCTTTACCTGTAATGATTTTGCGAGGCGTGATACTTGTCGGATGCTTGTACAATCGGCTAAGGAACTCATTGTTTTGACAGACTCTAGTAAATTTGAGACACAAGGCATGGTATCAGAATTCAAGCTTGATGAGGTAGACAGTATTTACACAGACAATGGCTTATCATCAAAAAGTAAAAATTACTTTAACAAATATGGGAAAGAGTTGAAGCTAGTCATTGTTTAAAATGAATCGTAAGAAACCCTCAAAACAATTCCAGTTTTAAGGGTTTACTTATTTGACAGGGTAAAAGTAATCATTTTTTGAATGAAACAGGTAGACGTATTCACAATATTTTGACAAAAAAACTCTGATTTGTTTACAGTGTTAAGTGTTAAATAAGGAGACAAACATTGGGAACGATAATTGAACCGGCATCTGTCAAGACGCAAGCTAAGATGACGATTGAATCGCTAAAGGTGCAAAATGACAGTTTAGAGAGTATCTTACCTAAAATTGGTAATTTTGAAAACGAATCGGAATTAGACGGTAAAGCTTGGCGTGGCTTAAAAAGTCATATGGGTGCGCATCGAAGCGTTATTCAGGGCTTGATTTGTGCTAATGAATCGGCGATTAGCGATAATGAAGCATTGGAAACCTTGTCTGGCAGTGATAAATTGGATGAGGATAAAATCAGAGAAGACATTGAGCGAATAAAGGTGGAGAATGTCATCATAACAGCTAATATTGCGAGCATTACTGATACCTTAAACTTGGAAAGTAATGTAAGAGCTGAATCGAAAAGTGGTGATGGTCGTGGATATGATGCGTATGATGATGATGATTCTAAAAGTCCATGGAATAAATATGTAGAAAAACAAGGTGGTGTTTGGAAATTAAAATGAGTAAATATAAAAAATATCCCCTTATTTTATTGACATCAATAATTCTTATAGTTATGATTGGTGTCAGTATAAAATTTGTTAGCAATCAAAAAATGTTTAAAACGAAAGATAGTAAGATAATGGAAAAAGAGAATGAAAACTATGGCGTGATTGAGCCAAAGTCTCAAGTAGAAGGCGATTTTATACCCGTAAAAGAGATTGAAATTGGAGAAACTTATATTTTAATGCCTGATTATGGCGGCACTGTATTGAGGTTTTATAAGTTAATTGATGAAAAAAGATTCATTTATATTTATGACCATGCACATACTTCAATGGAGAATTATGCGGACTATGAAGAAGGTGTTAGTGAAGAGCATTTACGTTATAATGATAAAAGTATAAGAATAGCTACAGGAACGTATGAAAAGACTGATGATGTTTATAGTTTTAAGATAGAGCAAGTTTCTGTCGCTTCTTTTAATTATACAGAAGATGTTAAAAAAGGTAGTAAAGGTTATAACGGTGGAATAGAAAATACTAATTATATTAGTTCTGGTAATACGGTTGACCTAGGCTTAAAAGATGAGAAATACGGTGCAGTAACAAGTGATGGATATACTTTTCGTGATTGCATGTTGTATCGTTCTAAGATTAAACTTCCTGATACTATCGAAGAGTATTTAAGCCAATATGATTTAACTGAACGGAATTCACAGTCATCAAGCAGTTCTGATGTTAAACCTCAATCCTATTTTGAAAAAGACGAAAGAAAAAAACGATTGAGAAAGTGCATGGTTTTTAACAGCGGACAATTTTGGTGTAAAAAAGATGCTATTCCATACTTTTCTTCGTTATATTAATAGGGATGTGTCTAACTTTACCTAGGTTAATTATTAATCATACAGAAATTAACGATTCAACAAAAATAAAGAGAATAGAAATAGGAGAAACTTATGTTATTTCTGGTAGCTATACTGATTATATAAAATTTGTTGATAATGAACATTTTTTATTAGTAGAAACTAGTAAAGAAGATAAAAATTTTCCACCTAATTCTGCTAATGTCCAATTTGGAAAATATGAGAAAAAGAAAGAAAATTTTGCTCAAACAGAATTTATAAGTCTTTATTTTATAATACCTACAAATGATAAGGAAACTGAGAAAAATCCCAATTTTGTTTTAGAAGAGCAAGATGTATTAGGAGAAATTCCCAGTATTGACTATATTGGAATTGCTATAAAAAAATGGCGAGGATCTTACTATTTAGGAAAAGTTCCTGAAATTGATGACGAAAATAATAAAATTAATGATAAGCCTACTAATTCATCTGATAAATGGTTGAAAATTAGTTCAAAAAAACTCCCTGATACAGTCGAAGAGTATTTATCACAGTATACTTTTATCCAGAAGTCCTAGAATCTTCAAGTAGTTCTGATATTAAAACTCAATCCTATTGGCGAACAGAGGGGGGACAAGAAAAAATGGTAAGAGCAGTTGGGGTTGATATACCAGTCTTTGAAGCTGACAATGGTTTTAAAGTATTTGATTTCTGATTAATCAGGAGAAATGTGTTACCTATGATGATTTAGCAGATTCAGATGAACTTGATGATGACGAACCAGAAATTGAACAAGCTGATATTCCCACATTACGCTGAAAGAGATATTAAGGGATTATATTGTGGAGAAGAAAAAAATTGGGAATTGAATGATTTTGGTTATATGTTAGCCTTACAAACAGGCAAACATGATGATCTACCCTGATTTGAAAATTAACTCTAATTGACATTTTTAAATTTCAAGAAAATTCCTTCTTTATAATGCTCAAGAATCTAATAAAATTATTTAGGTAGAGCCACAAATAATGGATGCTAAAAATATATCATTTATTCTCTATAAACGTTGATTTTACAGTAGAAACAGAAAACGAACGAAAAAATTCAGGATAAAATTTTATCATCCTACCAAATCGTCTCAGGAGAAAAATACAATTAGAGAGTGGTTGAATCAAAGTATGATTCTCGTAGTAAGTAGTATAAATATTTATTATCAAAATTATCTTGAAGAATAACTTATCTTAAAATGTGAAAAAGTATAGCAACAATTTTGAACTTTAAATCATTTTTAATATAGAAAAATCATCAGAAATGTGTTTTAGAAACCTTGATTTTCTGATGATTTTTTTATATTGACAAAACAATCTATCTCTTCTCTTGAATTAACATAGCAATTTCTTCAATAGAGCGATTATCAACATTAATAACAGGACATTTTAAAACTTCAAAAAGCGTGTTAGCGTATTTGATTTCTTC
>NZ_BAAGGP010000045.1:0-23136 GCF_054658615.1 Pseudolactococcus yaeyamensis | reverse complement strand
AGAGGAGCTGAGACAATTCGCAAGAGGGGTGTGTATACAACAAAAATAATTGAGAACAAAACGCTATAACTCCTTATATCACAAGGCGGAATAGTGTTTTTCTGATTTTTAACTGTCAAACTCGGGATTATAACATAACTCTAGACCACTGATAAAGGATAACCATCTACGATTTGATGCCAAACAAAAACATCATTCAGCCATGAACGATGTTTGATGTGTTATTTTCCTACGCGTTTAGCGGCACGCTCTGCACGTTTGGCAGCACGGTGAGCCTCAGCTTCCGGATCCTTTTCACGCTTTGGACGTTCTACTTTGGCAGGTATAACCGATTCTTCGCCTTTAGCCTTAGCTTCCTTGGCTAGGAATTTATCCAAGTCGCCAGACAGCCGGGCATAGCGAACAAATTTACGACGGGCATCTGCAGTCGTCTTATCAAACAAGGCTTGCGCAGCCTCTGGCTTGATGCGTTGCAGACTGGCAAAACGGACTTGTTGGGTCATGAACTCTGTCATTTTATCAAAATCAGGTTTCTTGAAATCAAGCGTGAGGGGATTTTTTCCCATCTCTTCCAAGTTTGGATTGTAGCGGTAAAGTTGCCAGTAACCTGATTCAACAGCTTCTTTAGCCTCGCGAATGGTTTGTGACATACCACCACGTAAACCGTGTGAAATACAAGGTGTGTAGGCGATGATGATGGACGGTCCATTATGACGTTCTGCTTCTTCAAAAGCTTTAATCGTCTGCATTTTATTAGCACCCGAGGCGATTTGTGCGACATAGACATTACCATAGGTCATGGCCATGAAACCTAGGTCTTTCTTGGCTGCGGCTTTCCCTGCTGCTGAGAATTTCTCAATCGCAGAGCGTGGTGTTCCTTTAGAGACTTGACCACCAGTATTGGCATAGACTTCATTATCCATGACGAGCATATTCACATCTGCACCAGAGGCAATGACATGGTCAATCCCTCCAAAACCAATATCATAAGCCCAACCATCGCCACCAATCATCCATTGAGTAGGTTTGACAAATTGGTCTTGGCGTGCTCGAATACTGTCAAACTCTGGGCCTAAGTCTGCTAGGGCACTTTTGAGTTTTTCAGCACGTTGGCGTGTGCCTTCGGATTCATCTTTATGGTCAATCCAGTCTTCCATCAGGGCTGCTATTTCTTCTGATATTGCTACTTCATTAAGCAGAGCTGTCAAATCCTTGGCTAACTTCGTGCGACGTGCTTGCGACGCTAACCACATACCATAGCCAAATTCTGCATTATCCTCCAAAAGGGAATTGGACCAAGCTGGACCTTGACCAGCATCATTTGTTGTGTAAGGGCTGACAGGCGCAGCACCTCCCCAGATAGACGAACAACCTGTGGCATTTGCAATCATCATGCGGTCGCCAAACATTTGTGTGAGTAGTTTAACATAGGGCGTTTCGCCACAGCCAGCACAGGCGCCTGAGAATTCGAGCAATGGCGTGTTAAATTGTGTCCCAATAACTGTGTTGGCTTTCGCTGGATTAGCTTTGGTTTTCAGGGTCATTGAGAAGGCCCAGTTTGCTGCCTCTGCTCGCACTTCTTCATAAGGTTTCATTTCGAGCGCTTTACCTTTGGCAGGACAAGCCTCGACACATAGCCCACAACCCGTACAGTCTTCGACAGAAACCTGAATGCGATACATGAGACCATCAGCGCCACGGTAATCTTTGACTAGATAACCTTCTGGTGCTTCGTTGACTTCATCTTCATCCAGCAAGAAAGGTCGAATCGCTGCGTGTGGGCAGACAAAGCTACACTCGTTACACATGGTACATTTTTCAACATTCCAGACGGGTACTTCTAAAGCAACGCCACGTTTTTCGGAGGCAGTTGTGCCAAGTGGCATACGTCCATCTGTCATGTCATTGTCAACTAAATCCCCAACTGACAGGTTATCGCCTTCTTGCGCGTTGACGTTATTGACGATTTGGAAGACATATTTCTTCACTTTTTCGCCACCAACTTCAATGGCTTGTGGCGCTTGAGCTGTTGCCCAATCGGTTGGAATCGTCACTTGGTGTAAACCGTCCACTGCCAAATCCATAGCTTGCCAGTTTTGCTCAACAATCTTCATAGATTTGCGAGCATAACTATCATGTGCATCTTGTTTGAGAATGCTAAAGACATCATCAAAGGGCATGATTTGTGATAATTTAAAGAAACCCACTTGCATGGCAGTATTAATCCGTCTACCAAGGCCAGCCTTACCAGCAATTTCAACAGCTTTCATGGTATAAAATTGAATGTCATTTTCAGCGATATAACGTTTCATCCGACTTGGTAAATGATGATTAAGTTGCTCATCCGTCCAGACCGTATTGAGCAGGAAAGTACCACCTTTTTTAAGCCCTTTCAGAACATCATACTGGTGGACATAACTGGCTGTTGATAGGCTGACAAAGTCGGCGTGTTGAATCATATAGGTTGACTTAATCGGTGTATCACCAAAACGCAAGTGACTAACTGTCAAACCTCCAGATTTTTTAGAGTCGTAGGCAAAAGCACCTTGAACGTATTTATCTGTATGGTTACCGATAATTTTAATAGCAGATTTATTGGCACCAACAGTGCCATCAGAACCAAATCCCCAGAACTTGGCTTGAAACGTTGAACTTGGTGTCAAATCAAGCGAAGGTCCTAAGTCAAGCGACAAATTCGTCAGTTCATCCGTGATACCGATTGTGAAACGTTTTTTAGGCGCGTCTTTAACCAATTCATCAAAAACAGCAACAATTTGACTGGGCGTCGTATCTTTCGAGCCAATCCCATAACGCCCACCAATCACTTTAATGTGCGTTGCTTGGTCATACAAAACAGACTTGACATCCAGATAAAGTGGCTCACCATCAGCACCCGGTTCTTTGGTTCTATCCAAGACAGCGATTTTTGTCACCGTTTTAGGGAGCTTTTCAAGGAAATTTTCTGCTGGAAATGGTCGATATAAATGCACATTTAAGAAACCAGTCTTGCGACCTTGTGCATTCAAATAATCTACAGTCTGCTCAATCGTTTCGCCGACAGAGCCAATCGCCACAATCACTTCCGTCGCATCTGCTGCTCCATAGTAATTGATCAAATCGTAATCTGTGCCACGCAAATCGTTAATCTTGCCCATATGTTTTTGAACAATCGTAGGCACTTGTTCATAGTGAAGATTGGTCGTTTCACGCTGTTGGAAATGGATGTCAGCATTCTGATTAGTCCCCGAAACTGTCGGGTGGTCAGGATTCATGGCTCTATCACGAAATGCTTGCAGCTTTTCTTGATTGATAAGCTGACCTAAATCTGCATAGTCCAAGACCTCAATTTTTTGTAACTCATGTGAGGTTCTGAACCCATCAAAAAAGTTCATAAATGGCACAGAAGCTTCAATCGTCGCTAAATGTGCCACAGCTGACAAATCCATGACTTCTTGAACAGAAGACTCTGCCAACATGACATACCCCGTTGCACGCGCACTCATGACATCAGACTGGTCACCAAAAATATTAAGCGCATTGGTCGAAACGGCACGCGCCGCCACATGAATCACGCTAGGGAGTAACTCTCCTGCGATTTTATACATGTTTGGTAGCATCAATAGTAAGCCTTGCGATGCCGTATAAGTCGTTGCTAACGCCCCTGCCTTGAGTGCGCCGTGAATCGCACCCGCGGCACCCGCCTCAGACTGCATTTCACTAATGGAGACCGTATCGCCCCAAATATTTTTGCGTCCCGTAGCCTGCCACTCGTCTGTGTACTCCGCCATCGGACTAGACGGTGTGATTGGATAGATAGATGCAACTTCTGTGAACGCATAGGCTACGTGAGCTGCTGCCATGTTTCCGTCCATTGTTTTACGCATGTTTACCTCTTTCTGTGATTTCATTTCTTGAAATCTTGAAACTTGACCTCCGCTAACGCTCCGCCTAAGCAGGGTCATTCACGAACTTTGTCCGCTCAAAGTCTTTCTGTGATGTTAAAATCAGGTCTATGAGTATGCTTACTTTGACTAAGTTATACCCTATCATTCTATCACTTTTTCAATGCTTTTTCATAATATTTCACGGTTTTCATTAATTTTGACAGAATATTAGTCGTTTTATTAAAAAAATCCGCCATTTCTGACGAATTTCAAATCTTATTTTTCTTTCTTCCAAGTCAAGGTTAAAGATGAGATAAGGTAAATAACAAGCAAGAGAAAGCCGATTGTTAATAAAGTCGTTCCTGTAGTCGCTCCTGTATTAGGTAACTGTTGCGTTGCCTTTTGCGCTGTATGAGGTAGCGTTGGTGTGGTAGCAATCACTTGCCATGTCGCAACTAATGTGACATCGCCTGTGGAACCTTTGGCAATCTCTGTGACAACTTTTCCATCTTGTCTCCATCCTGTGAACTTATAACCTTCACGAGTTGGTGTTGGTAGAAGGATAGTATCACTTTCACTTGTATAAGTTGTTGGCACATCTTGATTGAATTTTCCACCTTCGAGTTGGTAGACGATTTTGTAAACTGTTACTGGCGACACTACTTGCTCTTGCTGCCATGTCGCAACTAAAGTCACATCACCTGTGGAACCTTTGGCAATCTCTGTGACAACTTTTCCATCTTGCATCCATCCTGTGAACTTATAACCTTCACGAGTTGGTGTTGGTAGAAGGATAGTATCACTTTCACTTGTATAAGTTGTTGGCGCATCTTTTGCCACCTCACCACCATTTAACTCATAAGTAATCGTATAGGTCGTCGGCGTTACATAAGGAATTTTTCGACCTAATGAAGGAATTGTAACCGTTGGCGTTTGCGCTTTCAAGTAGTTAACAAAAGTTTCAGTATCAGGATCAATGGCGCCTAGCAAGGTCGAACCAACAAACTCTGTAAAGCCATCACCCCCACCAAACAAGAAATCATTGATGACAACTTGATAAGTTTTATCAGGTAGAATAGGTGTCCCATCAGCCTTGCTCAGCGTTTGAATGGCAATTTCACCATTTGTCGCATCAGCCTTTGGTAAATAAGTATAAGTCAAACCAGAAATCTGCAAATAATAACTATTACTTTGTTGTTCAAGCACAGCCTTGATTTGCTCGCCTGTCATCTCAACGACCTGCATAATGTTGCCAAAGGGTTGTACAGCTTGCGCTGAGCCCCAAAGAATCGACCCATCTGACTCAACTTTCAAATCAGCACGAATCCCACCATTATTGGTCATGGCAAAGTCAATATCGGGATAACCGTTTTCCTTTGCCGTCAACCGTTGCGCATCGGTTACCAAATTGCCGAGAATCGTTTCTTTGTTAGCTTTTGTTGCAATGTTACGATCACCTGGAACGCTAAAACCTGTCTCAGCATCACCTGCAAGATTTGGGTCAGTTAAACTGACTTGTCCGATTTTTTCAGCGACGACACTGGCAATCCGAGCATTGGCATCCCCAATAATGGCTTGAACTTCTGGATCACGTCCTAAACCGTCTTCATTGAGCGTTTCACCATCAGCAATCGGTTTAACTGGTGCAACTGCTGCAGTGATTTCTCCCGTAAAATCGTGGGTCGTCGTATCAATTTCACCTTGAATGTCAATATAGCCTTTAGTTTGTGATGTCGACTGCACAATTACTGTATCGCCAACGGTTGCTTTGGCATATTTATGATTGTGAGCACCAAAGTAAATATCGACTGAATTTTCTGGATCAAGTGCATTGATTTTCTCAACAATTGTGACTGAATCACCACGCGTTTCTGTCGCAACTGTCTCAACAGGGGTATGTGCGACAACGACAATAGCATTGATACCTTGCGCTCGCAATTCTTTCTCATACTTGACAATAGTCTCAGCCTCATCAAGGAAGTCGTAATCAGCAATATGCTTTTTCAAGACAAGGTTCGGGATTTCAGTCGTGACAATGCCGATAAAACCAATTTTTTGCCCTGCAACTTCTTTTATCGTATAAGGTCGGAAGCCATAGGGAATTTGACCGTCTGACTTGTTGAGGACATTAGCGACAACAATTTCTTGCCCTGAAGCCACGCGCGGATAGTTGTAAACAGCTTGACCGAATTGCGCCACCGAAATCGGCGCTTGACCATTAATAATACGTGAAAACTCAGCCAAACCCTCATCAAATTCATGATTACCAATCGTCCCAATTGTGAAATTCATGGCTTTCATGGCTTTAATCGTTGGCTCATCTTGTAAGAGACCAGAAACAGCAGGACTTGCGCCCACCATGTCACCAGCCTGAACACGAATCGTGTTAGCAGTCACGCCTTTCGCCGTTTCAAATAGTGTCTGTGCTTGATTTAGATAACTGGCTAAAATCGCAGCTCCGCCTGCATCAGACGTCTTGTTTTTGTCATTATCATAGTAACTGCCCGCTTTTTCGGGTAATTGACCATGGACATCATTGACGCCTAGAAACTGGACAGGAACAGTCGCCAAATCCGCTTGAACATTATGCGTTACTGCCGATGTACTGCCTACTAAAAGCATGAAGCCTACTAAGGCAACTGTTAATTTTGTGACATTTTTTCGATTTTTCATATTTACGCTTTCTATGTCTCTATTCTGTATGGATAGGATGTTTTTAGAATATTGTGTCTATGATTATTATAACAATTTTTCCGAAAAAGTATAGATATTTATGAGCTTTTTGAAAAAATAGCCTCCAAAACGATAGCTACTTCTCATCTATTTATTACATTTTTGCAACCTATTTTTAGTATCAAAAAGCAGATGCCCACAATATTTCGACTTTACAGGCGCAGGTGCTTCAAAAGCCTAGCACCACTGCGTGAAACTGGTAACTCCGTATCATCATCTAGAAAAACAAGCTTTTCTTTTTTTAAGTAGCGTTTAATCCGAGCCTTGTTGACTAGATAAGAACGATGAATCCGTATCATCTTGTCAGATATGCCTGCAATATCACCCATAGTGCCGTAAAACGTCTGGTGTTCTCCCTCCATTTGCAAGACGATCTTGTGTGCTACCCCTGTTGTTTCAAAATAATAGATATCAGAGTACAGCGCCTCAATTTTTTTTCCAGTTCTCGTTTGATATGAGAAAATTTGGTCTAGAGGTCTAATTCGATTCACTTCAAAGTAGTGATCAATATTGTCAAGAATTCTTTGTTCAAACTCATCTTGAGGTAAAATCTTGTCAATAAAATCATGGGCATTGACACGATATTCATAAGTAATCGGCGCAAATTCATTGTGTGTTGTCACAAAACTAATCTGTCCAATTGAATCAATCTTACGAATTTTCTCGGCCAATTCAAGCCCTGCATTTTTATTGTTATTAATCGCAATATCCAAAAAATAGAGATTATTTTGTGGATACTCTTCAAGGACTTCTAATAAATCTCGCGTTCTACCATAAGCAGCAACGCCCTCATTCGGATAGTTTTTTTTATTTAAATAGTTTTCAATCAGATTTTCCAGACGAAATTGTTGGACTGGTTCATCTTCTAAAATAAGTACCTTCATTATTTTCTCATTTCTAATTCAATTCTAAATCTGTAATTTTTAGCCTGAATATGATAATTGACTTTAGTATATCCCCTAAGTATCTTATCAACATTGGCAAGGCCGTAGCCAAGATGCCCTCTTTTGGTTGAATAGCCTGCTTTCATAATTTTATTTGTCGGCAAAAGCTTACTATCCATCTCATTTTCAATCACATAATATCTGGTTGTTCCTCTGGTAAAAATAGCAAGAGTAACCGTCGGATGGACACTTTCAACTTTGGCTGCAGCTTCTATTGCATTATCTAGCAAGATACCGAATACTCTGACAAGATCGATTTTATCCAGCCCAGAGTTAGTTATCACTTCGTCTATTTCTATTTCAAAGTTGACATTTCTTTGCTCCGCCTCTAAAATTTTATTCGAAATCATACTTTTCAACTCTAGAACTTTGATGTTGCCCAGCTTAGCGACTTCTTTGCGACTTTTTTCAAGAAGAATATTACTTCTGACAAGAATCTGAGCGTAAGTCTCCCTGATTTCTTCTATCCCTTGCGTTTCAATCGTTTCTCTCATAGAAATTAGGATATTCGCAAAATCATGCCGAAAAGCACGGACAGACTGATAAGATGCGTCAACTTCATGCGTATAAGTAGCAAGACTGGAAAAAAGCACTTCCTTATATTTGAGGAGTCTCTGCACTTCCCAATCTTTAAACTTCACATTAACGGCATAAAGTATGAAGATGGAAACAAAAGCTTGAATAAAGAGAGGATAACGAAAATCGAATGAACTAAACAAGCCACTCATTCGAGTAAAATTATTATAAAAATAGAAAATAAGCATTAATACATTTGAAACAAGTATGATTTTATTTTGTTCCACCAAAATATTGCGCTCTTGCTCTTGCTCTTGCTCTTGCTCTTGCTCTTGCTCTTGCTCAGCAATTATAAGCCGTCCCGGTTTGATTGTCAAGGCTTTTGTTAATAAAATATAACTTGGTAGGATACCTAGTATCCCAACAATACCACCTATCCCCACATCTGTATAGCCAAAAATTCCTTCTACAATAAAAGCCGAAATAAACATTCTAATAACATATGAAAAAGTCAAAACAAATATAACATAAAATAGATTAACTCTTAACTGAAAAGGTTTATATTTTTGTAAAAAGAAGGTCAAGATTAATATCTCATTTATAAGATAGAAAAGATAAAATAAATCACCTATCCAAATCACCGAAATTATACGGGGAATTACTCCTCCTATGACTAAAAGATCTACAATACAAAACATCCCTGGAATAAGAAATAACTTAAATTTAATGTCTTTATTTGTAATTCTGTATAGCAGGTATGGGATAATTATAGCTACAGAAATAAAGCCACTGATGAATGCCAGAATTTCTACCATTTATCTTATACCAAAAAATCGGCCTAATAAATTTGCAAAACCAACCACCGGCGCCACAACGTCACCACCTTTAACCACTTGCAACGCTTCCTCAGAAACAACTTCAAACTTTTCAATTCCTTTGAATTCAACCATTTTAATACTCCATTTTCTATTTTATTAAAGTCTACAACTACTTGTCAGAAAAAATTTTATCTTTATAGTAGTTAAAGAAAGTTTTCTTATCAATGATACTAGAAATCCGACCTTGCATGCCATAGATCAACTGCCGTCTTTCCTTAGCCTTGGGATAAATCTCAGCCTTTATCAGAAAGAAATTTTTACCTTCAACAGGTGTTGCTGATTTTGCGATTTCTTCGATTTTTCCTGTCATGACGAGTTGTTCACGCAACTTCTTATCCGATGTAAAACGAACTTTCTGACCTACCTTCAACCCCGTCAAAGCACTCGAATCCACGTAATAATCGACTTCCAATTTCGTTTCATCCGTGATACTCGGCATAATTTCAGCAATCGTTGTCCCTGTCGGAATTATCTTTTTATTCTTACTTTCAGCATCTAATCTAATTATACCAGATTCTTGAGCTACCAGCTTATTATTTTTCTGTGTTTCCTGCGCTGAAATGAGATTTTGTGCCAGTTCTTGCTTATTTGCCTTTAATTCAACTAATTCTTTATCCGCAGTCGCCAACTGTGAGGTTTTGAGATTATCAAGTTTAGCTGCCAGACTATTATCAAGTGTGCGGTAACCATCACTACTTGCTACCTGTGTATTTAAAGTCGATAGACTTGATTCTAACTGCTCGATTTCCTGTGTTAGCACTTCACGCTTATCGGTACTTTTCTCATTATCTCGCCTAAGTCGTTTCTGATTAATTTTCTGAACTATACTATTTATCTCTGTAATTAAAGCATTTTGCGTATTCGCCACTGTTGCATTTTGCGTACCGATATCCGCATTAGCCTTTTCAAATTCTTTATTTGTTAATTCAATCTGACTCAGATGGTTGCCTAACGTACTTTGGTAACCAAATTCATCTGTTTGTGTAAAAGTTTGTGTGCCAGTATTGATACCGTGTTTCAACGTTTCCAAGTTAGCAACTTGTTTGTCAATCTGTGCAATTTGCCCCGAAATTTTATGAATCTCCGAATCAGTAATCGTCCCCGAATAGGTAATCAATGTCTGACCTTTTTCAACAAACTGATGATTGACAATCTTATTTTCGATAATCGTGTTATCACTCGTTGACTGAATTTTTGCAATACTACGCTTGGGGGCAACCTCACCAACTGACTGAATTGTGATTTCCTTTTTAGCAAATACTGAAAAAATAATCAAAAAGGTAAATAAGAGAAAAGTCGGGATAATCAAATAGACTGAGAAATTTCCGTAACGACGCTTATAAAACTCCGCACTTTCAAATAATTGTTGATTCATTTTGCCACTCCTTTCTATAAAGCAACCATTTGTTTGTAGTATTGTCCCAATATCATCAACTCATCATGACTACCTGATTCAACAATCTGCCCTTGATCAAGCACAATGATCCGATGACTTTTAGCTGCGATTGATAATCTGTGGGCAACAAAGATAATCGTTTTATCAAGTTGAAGCAGATTATCAATCACTTTTTTCTCAGTGAAAACATCTAGCGAACTCGTCGCTTCATCAAGAATCAAGACATCAGAATTTGTCAAAATCGCACGCGCTAAAGCAATCCGCTGCTTCTGACCACCAGAAATTCCTGTACCGTCGGTAATTTCTGTGTTATAACTCATCGGCATCGCCTCGATATCTTCTCGGATTTGCGCCAGCTCACAAGCTGTCATAATAGCCTGCATAGTAACCTCAGCCTTAACTCCCAATGTCAAATTTTCCATGATTGACCCTGTAAAAATATAAGGTTGTTGTGGGACATAGTTGACCTTTTGGCGCAAAATTTTCTTATCAATGTTTTTAATATCAGTCTTACCAAATTTAATGGCACCCTTACTGACTTCAAAAAAGTTGACAATCAATTTAGCCAGCGTTGTTTTACCGCTACCGCTTGCGCCAATTAAGGCAAGTTTTTCGCCTGATTTGATGGTCAAATCAATATCTTTCAAGGTATCACGGCCAAAACCGTATTTATAACTTACCTTCTCAAAATTTATCGCCTCAATCGTGTCAAGTTCAGTCACAAAAGATGCATCTTTAAACTCCGATTCAACCAGATAAACTTCATTCAAGCGATTATTAGCAACACGTGCCTGTTGAATTTTCGTTTGAAGATTGATGATATTTTCTAGTGGGTTGGTAAAATATGATAACAAAGTATTATAAGTAATCAGTTGCCCAAGCGAGATTTTATCAGCCATGACAAGCCTTGCACCGAAGAACAAGATAACAACATTTAATATCAATTTCAGCGATTGTTTCAATGCTGTCTGAATCGCTTCATAGCGTTCACGTTTAAAGGAAAATTTTAGAAAAGAAATAAATTCGCGATCGATTTTTTGATAAGAAACTTCTTCACTCGTCAAACTTTTAACGGTTTCAATCCCATTGATATCTTCAATAATGGCTGAGCTCAAAAGTGAATTACTCTGCATGACTTGCGCATTCATTTTTTGGAAGGGCTTGACAAACAGCACAACAATCAAGACATAAATCGGAATTGAAATCAGCGTAAGCAAGAACAGATTAACATTTTGCAAAAAGAGAAAGATGCCGACGATAATCACAATTGATACATCTAAGAAGACGGATAAAATCGTGCTGGCAAGTGCCTCAATAATCGAATTCGCATCATTGAACCGCGATAAGACTTCTCCTGTTCGTCGTGTGGCAAAAAAACTCATAGGCAACTCGAAAATATGACGGATATAAGACAAAATCACATCAATCGACAAACGTTGCCCGAAAACATTAAGCAGATAGGTCTGAGCGTAACTCATAATTTGTTGCAGAATATAGGTGATAATCAAGCCAATCGAAACAATGCCAAGTGTCGATTTCATCTGATTCGGCACGTAATCATCAATGATACTCTGTAAATAATAAGAACCTGCGATATTGATAGCCGTTACTAATAAAGAGGCGATGACAATGTTGAAAATCAGACCTTTTTGTTTGGTTAGTAACGGCATAAAACTTAACAAACCATTTTTTTCATCTTTTTCCGCTTTATAATCTGGCGAAGGTGCGATGAAAATCGTCACCCCCGTCCACTCCGACTCAAATTTTTCTTTGGGTAATTTCGTCAACCCAACATCCGGATCTGGGTCAGCGATGATGATTTTGTCTTTCTTGACACCATAAACAGCATAGTAATGTAGATATTTACCTCCTTTAGCAACGTGAGCGATGAAAGGGTAGGGAATGTCCGTCATCTCAAATAAAGTCATATCCGCCTGTATCACGCGCGTTTCAAAGTTCAGTGACTTTGCAGCACGCACAATACCAAGCGCCGTTGTCCCTTCCATATCAGTTTTTGCCAACTCTCGCAAATGTGCTAAGGAGAAATCAGACCCATAATTTTTGGCAATTGTTGCAAGTGCTGCCACACCACAATCTCGCTGGTCGACCTGCTGGACATATTTGTATCGTTTTAACATAAGATTTCCCTATCTATTTCTTTCTTAAGTCTATTCTACTAGAAAAAACGGTAAAAAAATCAAAAAGTCAAGAACGACCCAAAATATGCCACGAACGACATCGTTTTTGTATGAATGACATAAATATACCATGAACGACATGAAAATGGTATAAAAATTCTTTATATTTACAACAAAAAACATCCAAACTGAACGTTTGAATGCTTTTAAGTTATATTACTAGTATATTAAATTAGAAAACAGCAGTCATCATAAATCTTGAATCGCTAGAAAGAAAATGATGACAAATGGCGGAGGCACTATGTTTGCCAAATAATTTGAACCTATCACATCTCCCACTATAATAGTGAGGATATAGATGATAAACAGTCCCAGAAAAAATTTTTTCCGATATTTTTTAACGCTTAGCAATATCTTTTCCAATCGTATAACCCGCCATAAATAGCGCTATAATTATCCCAGAAGCAATTCCGCCTTTTACTTCTGTGAGTTCCGATTCATCTAATTCATTAAAGTTATTAAACTTAAATACACGTGTTGACATTTACCTATCTCCTTATTATCTGTTGACTAAATAGCCGATACCAAGTCCTGCAGCAACTGCGCCTACCCCAATAACAACACCTTTGGAAATAACAATCCCTCCAATAACAATTGGAAATACTCCACCT
Organism: Pseudolactococcus yaeyamensis; assembly: GCF_054658615.1. Taxonomy (NCBI): domain Bacteria; kingdom Bacillati; phylum Bacillota; class Bacilli; order Lactobacillales; family Streptococcaceae; genus Pseudolactococcus; species Pseudolactococcus yaeyamensis. The sequence continues at coordinate 9,976 of NZ_BAAGGP010000045.1, read as the reverse complement.
TCAACCATCATCATCTCATCTTCAGTAAGTGATGAAAAGTTATTAAGTCCTGCTACGTTGTTTAATGTTTTGTTTGTCATATAGTTTGTCTCCTATAATTTCCGACTGAATTCCCAATACAAGAAATCTAGTCAATTTCAAAATGTGAATTTTCATTCACTGCAACAAATAACTAAAATAATTTCTTCAACTTGAGTTTAAAGTAATTATTTCAAGCAACAGCTGGCCAGCCAGTAAACTCATTTGTTTACATCCTTAGTATATCGCAATTTCATGCCCTAAAAATCAAAAAGTCAAGAACGACCTGAAATATGCCAAATATAACCAAAGTTTTGTATGAACGACATTTTTATGCCATGAATGACATAAAAAATGGCGTTATTGCCAAAAATAGATGAAAAGAGGCTGGGACAAAAGTCAGAAATTGCTTATTTTTGACAAATTTTGAAACTGAAAAACCGCATGAAATCAACGTTTCTAGAAACGAATTTCATGCGGTTTTCGTATTTCTGAGACTTTTGTCCCAGCCTCTTCCTATTTTGCTTGATTATTTAAAATTTTAACTTGGAAAAAGTAAAACTAGCACTACAAAGAAAAGGACAATTCCTATCGCAATCATAAGATTTCTTACCCAATGCCCTGCATCGTGCGAAGTTCTTCGGATATCAGAAATATGGACGCTACTATTTTTCCACAATTCTTCACTCGTATAAGTATCTTTGTCATTCATAATCAACATGCCGTCAGATGTAATTTTGAATTCATTTCCAAAAAAGGAAATTGTTGGTGATACAAGAAGCGTTCGCTTTGTTCCAGTCGTCACTACGCTATCTCCGCCAAAAGCATTGACATACTGAGTCAAATAGTGAGAAGGCAAGTAACGTCGCGCCCCATTATCAAAATCAAGCATGATGAGGTTATTAGGTAACGATGCAGCTTTTGTAATTTTCGGAATTTCATGTGTCATAGTAGTTATCTCCTAAATTCTTTAATATCAGGTGTTTTTTGAATCAATAATAAATATAAAAATAAATTTGCAACATTTAGCGTTATAGCCATTCGACAAACAGCTGTCAAAGCTTCTCTACCAAATAAACAGCCTTAAACTTTTTTACCTGTTACAAAAATTGGAATAGCATATTTTTCATCTTTTGGTAGAAGCAAGTTCATCTCTTTTAACATGGTAAACTCCTTATCTTGTGTTATTCTACCATTACTAGCCTGCCTTACTATCAAAATCATTTCTGAAGTAATAAAGGCAACATCATAAACAGAGTAGCTATTGCATTATTAACGAAATGAATCGCCATACTAGTGCCAAGACTATTCGTTTTGTAGTAAGTAAATGCTAGAATAGCACCCATGCCGCCATATGTGATCCAACTTCCTAAATTAGTCGGATTATGAATAAGCGCAAAGAGTATGACCGAAAGCAAGAAGCCAATCCATCTATACTTTGGCGACAATTTCCCAATCACTAGACCTCGAAAAATGAGTTCTTCCACGATTGCTGCCAAAAAGACAAGAGTCAGGACATATGGCAACAATGGTACTATTTCTGATAAGTTTTCAATATTCTGTTGATTGGCTGTCGTTACTTCACCACTATTGGCAAGAATGATACCACCGATTATTGAAGTAACAAATTGACAAACAGTAGCTAGTGAAATAATACCGATAAATTTTGGTATATTCATCTTGAGTTTAAAATCTGTTAAATTCATTTTCTTTGCTAACCAAAGTGTCAAGAGGCAGAATAGTATAACTAGACTAGAATTAATAACTGTTAAACTCGTCGTATATTTTAGATTGAAAATCTCAGGAGACATAATAACTAGCATTAAAGTCTGCTCCGCTATAAACATACCTAGTGCGATAAAGATATAACCTAATTTTGATAGACTACCTTTTACTACTCTCTGAAAGAGAGTGGCTTCAATTTCCATACTTCATTTCTCCATTTTCTATTTTTAAGCGTTGCACTTGCCGATAAGTTTAGTATACCGTATTTATTTTAAGTTTTTATGGTAATGTCATAAACGACCTAAAATATGCCAAATATGACACAAAATTTGTATGAGTGACATTTTTATACCGCGAATGACATGTTTTTTCTAAAAAATGACGCAAAAAAGCAGTTTCCAAACAAAAAACTACTTTTCTCCACCAACATAATACATAACATGAACTGTTCGGACATCATGCATCAGAGGGACTGGTACATCATACGCTGTATGATGATAACGGAAACCGCATTTTTCTTGAACACGCTGAGACTTGACATTACCTTCATAATAAGCACACCACAAGTCAGTCAATTCGAGCGTATTCAGGGCATAATCAATGACAGCCTCAACTGCCTCAGGCATCAAGCCTTGCCCCCAAAATGGTTTGCCAATCCAGTAGCCAATCTCAGCTTCTTGATTCGTCAAATCAAGGCTACTCTGTTGTCCAATCTTTAGACTGATACTACCGACAACACGGTTTTCACTTTTTAAGTAGATGGCAAAATTCCCCGACTCTTGAAAAACAGTGTCAATAATCTCTAAACTATTCTCGATACTCGTATGAACAGGAAAGCCAGCAATTGGCCCACTCTCAGGGTCGCTTGCATAGCGATAAAGATCTTCTGCGTCCGTTTTTAACCAAGGTCTGAGCATCAGACGCTCAGTTTCCAGTCTTGTCATCCTAATTTCTCCTTCAAATACTTACCTGTATAAGACGTATCAACCTCAGCTACTTCTTCTGGTGTACCAACCGCCAAAATCGTACCACCACCGATACCACCTTCAGGACCTAAGTCAATGATATGGTCAGCTGTCTTAATGACATCTAGATTATGCTCGATAACGACAATCGTATTACCTTGCTCAACCAAGCGATTCAAGACTTCAAGCAAGGTGGCAATATCCTCGGTGTGCAGACCAGTCGTTGGCTCATCTAAGATATAGAATGATTTACCAGTCGAGCGTTTTTGTAGCTCACTTGCCAGTTTCATCCGTTGGGCTTCACCGCCTGAGAGTGTCGTGGCAGGCTGTCCTAAAGTGACATAACCCAAACCAACATCAACAATCGTTTGTAGTTTCCGTTCAATTTTTGGAATGTGCTTGAAGAAATCAACCGCATCAGACACGCGCATCTCGAGCACTTCTGAGATGTTTTTCTCTTTATAGTGCACCTCCAAAGTCTCAGAGTTGTAACGTCTACCATGACAAATTTCACATGGTACATAAACATCTGGTAAAAAGTGCATTTCAATTTTGATAATTCCGTCACCAGAGCAGGCTTCACAACGCCCACCCTTGACATTAAAGGAGAAACGACCTTTTTTATAACCACGAATCTTAGCTTCATTGGTATTGGCAAACAAATCTCGAATATCGTCAAAAACTGAGGTATAAGTCGCTGGATTGGAACGTGGTGTCCGACCGATTGGACTTTGGTCAATATCAATCAAGCGCTCAATTTTTTCATAACCAGAAATTGACTTATATTTACCCGGCTTATCACTGTTATGATTAAGTTTTTGTGCCAAAGCTTTTTTAAGAATAGCATTGACTAGGGTTGATTTACCAGAACCAGAAACGCCAGTTACTGCTGTCATTACACCTAAAGGAAAGGCAACATCTAAGTTTTGGAGATTATTTTCAGCAGCACCTTTAATGATGACAGCTTTTTCTAAATCCAGTGGCCGGCGAACTTCTGGGATTGGAATTTTTCGCTTACCAGACAGATATTGACCTGTGATTGATTTTTTATTTTTAGCGACTTGTTTTGGTGTGCCGGCAGCGATAATTTCACCACCTAAATCACCAGCACCGGGGCCAATGTCAATCAAGTAATCTGCTGCCATCATCGTATCTTCATCATGTTCCACAACGATCAGCGTATTCCCTAAATCACGCATTTTCTTCAAGGATTCAATCAAACGGTCATTATCACGCTGATGCAAACCAATCGACGGCTCATCTAAAATGTAAAGGACACCGGATAGATTTGAGCCAATCTGCGTTGCCAAACGAATCCGCTGACTCTCACCACCTGACAAAGTCCCAGAATTACGAGATAGGGTCAAATAGTCCAGCCCCACATTTTTCAAAAAACTCAAACGGTCGCCAACTTCTTTGACAATCGGACGTGCAATCATCTCTTCATTTTCTGATAGAGTCAGTGCATGAATCAGTGCCAAATGCTCACCAATCGGCAAATTAGACAAATCAGCAATATCATAGCCTGATTCACCATTCAACTTCACAGACAAGGCCTGTTCATTCAACCGCTTGCCATGACAAGTTTGACAGGGTAAAGCATTCATATAAGCTCGCATTTGTGTTTTCGTGCTATCAGAACCCGTCTCGTAACGTCTGAAAATATTAGGTACAATTCCAACAAAAGCCATGTCCAAATCACGCAGACCAAAATCTCCCTCGTGATAAAAATGGAATAGCTTATCACCTGACCCATAAAAGATCAAGTTTTTGTCATCTTCTGATAGTTGCTCAAAAGGGGTATCCAAATCAACTTTAAAAGCCGTCATGGCCTGCTCTAAAACAGCAGGATAATAAGTCGAAGTCCCTGAATACCAAGGTACAACCGCACCTTCACGAATTGTCTTCGTCCCATCTGGTACAACCAAATCAAGGTCAACCTCCAAACGCATGCCAAGTCCGTCACAGTCGGCACAAGCGCCTTGCGGTGCATTAAAAGAAAACAGGCGCGGCTCAAGCTCAGGTACAGAAAAACCGCAAATCGGGCAGGCATAATATTCACTGAACAAGAGTTCATTGCCATCCATAGTATCGATTTTGACATAGCCATCGCCCTGACGCAACGCCGCCTCAACCGAATCAAACAAACGCCCACGAATCCCGTCCTTAAGCACAATCCGGTCAATCACGATGTCAATATCGTGCTTCTTATTCTTCTCCAGCTCAGGCGCTTCAGACACATCATAAACCTCGCCATTGACCCGCACACGAACGTAGCCGTCCTTTTGGATTTTCTCGAAAATCTTCTTATGTTGGCCTTTTTTAGCTCGGACAATGGGTGCTAAAATCTGGAGCCGTTGCTTTTCAGGCAAGGCTAAAACACTGTCGACAATTTCCTCGACAGATTGTGCTGTAATTTTACCATGACCATTGACACAGTAGGGCGTACCAATCCGTGCGTAAAGCAGACGCAGATAGTCATGAATTTCAGTCACCGTACCAACCGTTGAGCGGGGATTCTTAGAAGTCGTCTTCTGGTCAATTGAAATCGCAGGCGATAAGCCGTCGATACTATCAACATCCGGCTTATCCATGTTCCCAAGGAACTGACGAGCATAAGCCGAGAGACTCTCAACGTAGCGTCGCTGTCCTTCGGCGTAGAGTGTATCAAAAGCTAGGGATGATTTCCCTGAACCTGATAGACCTGTCATCACGACCAATTTATCTCGCGGAATCGTGACGTCGATGTTTTTTAAATTGTGGGCGCGAGCGCCATGAATTACGATGTTTTCTTGTGCCAAGTTAGCCTCTTTCACGCATCTTATTTGATATCACTTTTAACTGGAAAGCGATAGTTAGCTAATTCTATTATAACATTTTAACAATTGAATCGGCAGTATTTGAGTTTTCTCTCTAACAAATTCCCGCCTGCTTTAACGCTTGCAGTTTCTCAACCAATCGCTTGATTTCATCACGATTTAATCGCGCAATATTAAGCCGAATGGCAGATGTTTTATCGCCGAAAATAAAACTGGGTAGGCACAAGATCCCAGCCGATAAAAAGGCAGCCATCTGTTTTTTTGTCAGCGTATCTGTTGACAATTTCAGCCAGACATAAAAACCACCAGCTGGCCGATGACCGATGAAATCTTGACCGATTAAGTCTAGGAAATAAGTCATTCTAGCACTGATTTGAGCACGCAAACTGGCAAGTTTATCTTGGAAAGTCACATCTGACAAAGCGTAATTAGCCAAGACTTGCGGAAAAATACTGAGCGTCAAATCCAAATCTTGCCGAGCGGTTGACAATTTCTCCAACACTGCCGGTGGCGCGCTAATCCAGCCAATTTTTGTCGTTGAGCCGATAATTTTAGACAAGGATCCGATGTAAATCACATTTTGCGGATCTAATTTTTTTAAAGGCGGGACATTTTTTCGCTTGTCAAATGGCAGCAGACCAAAAGCGTCGTCCTCAATAATCGGAATCTTGTAAGTCTGGCATAGTTTAATTAAAGCCTGTCGGCGTGCCAAAGACATGGTCGTGCCAGTAGGATTTTGAAAGGTTGGATTGAGCATGACGAGCTTGACACGGTGTTTTAATATCTCATTTTCGAGGAAATCTAAGCGCATCCCTTGTTCATCCATTGGCACACCAAACAGACGAATACCCGAAGTCTGAAATAGATTCAAGGCATATAAAAATGACGGCTGACAAATCGCAACTGCATCGCCACTATTAAGTAAGGCTTGAACAATCAAGAAAATCGCCTGATGACCGCCAGAAGTAATCATCAGTTGCTCAACTGGTAACGTGAACTGATATTCTTGTGCCACGAGATTTGATATTGCTTGACGGAGTGGAAAATATCCTAGCGCATCTTGGTTTTTATCAGCTTCAATAAAATCTCGCCAATTTGACTGAGGCAAATCAAAAGCCGGTACTAAATCAAGCGGTAACTCACCTGTATAGGCATCAATCGCGCCTTCTTCCTGACTTTTTTCTTTGATTTGTGTCATCAACAGTTGATGCTCGTCAGTCTGCTGCCCCTGAATCAACTGGTGCCAATCTACTACTGGTTCTTGACTTAAGCCCCATTTATCGTCATTAACCATTGTCCCGCTGCCTTGTTGACGTTTGATAATGCCTTTAGCCTCTAGTTCAGCCATAACTCTTACAATCGTTGAGCGATTAACACCAATTATGGCTGCCAGTTTTCGCTCAGAGGGGAGTTTTTCGCCTGGTAATAGCTGACCATTTTGGATATTTTGGGTGATGTGTTTCATGATTGACTGATAGATAGGTATTTTTGGTGTTCTCTCGATGTCCCAATTCATCTTGCAAGCCTTTCTTGTAAATTGGATGGTTAAAAAACAGTCCAATTGGTTGTTTCATTTAGCATACCAAATGCTAGAATAGATTGCAAGAGAGAAAATGAATAAACAAATGAGGATAAACAACAATGAAAAAAACATTAACTATTGCCGGAAGTGATGCGACAGGTGGCGCCGGCTTACAGGCTGACTTAAAGACTTTTCAAGAATATGGTACTTTTGGTATGAGTGCCATAACGTCAATAGTGACGATGGATATTAATGATAATTGGTCGCATACCATTGAAACAATTGAACCAGAAATTGTTGGGCGTCAACTAGACACTATTTTTGCGGGTGGTAAGCCTGATGCCCTGAAAACTGGTATGTTGGGCGATATTCGGACGATTGCGGTCGTGCGCGATGCGATTGACCACTATCAACCGAAAAATATTGTCATTGACCCAGTTTTGGCTTGTAAAGGGACAGCTGGTATTTTGCTTTCTGAAAATGCGGATAGCATTCGAGAATTGCTCCTGCCAGTTGCTGATGTGACCACGCCAAACTTAGTCGAGGCTGGTATTTTATCCGGACTTGGTGAACTTAAAACAGTTACCGATATTGAAAAAGCAGCTATAATCCTTCACGGCTACGGTGCTAAAAACGTGATTATCAAAGGTGGTCGGCGTTTTGATAATCAGCACGATGAGGCATTGGATGTCTGCTATGATGGGCATGACTTTCATCATCTCAAAAGTCCACTCGTTCATTCCGATAATAATCATGGAGCCGGCTGTACTTTTGCTGCTGCCATCACCGCAGGACTTGCCAATGGTCAGTCAACGCTTGATGCCGTAATAACTGCCAAAGCCTTCGTCCATGCAGCGATTACAAACGGTCAGCCCTTTAATCAATATCTCGGCCATATCTGGCACGGTGCTTACCGAGATACTGGTCATTTCAAATTGGACTAGCCTTGCGACATCATGCTAATCAGAACAAAAAAACAATAGATGACTGAACTGGAGATAATTTATGAATTCTAACCATAAAAAACTGATGCTTTTAGCTATCCTAATCGCCTTAAATGTTGCAATTTCCAAACTCCTGTTAATACCAACACCGGGAGGATTTATCACGGTGATGGACGGTTTAGTTTTTACTGCAGCATCTCTTTTCGGAAAAAAAGAGGGGGCTATTGTCGGAGGACTGAGTGGTTTTTTACTTGATATCGTGAGTGGCTATCCGCAGTGGATGTTATTTTCACTTGTCATTCACGGCACACAAGGTTACTTATCCGCTAGTACCAAATCACGTCCCTTAAATTACCTTCTTGCAACTACTCTTATGGTCATCAGTTACGGTCTTGCAAATATTCTTTTTTATGGACCTGGTGGTTTCTTGCCTAGCCTTATCCCTAACCTTTTACAAAATATATCAGGGATTATCATTGCAACAGCACTTGTACCAGTCTTACATCGTGTTTTAAAACTTACCACACCATAAGCATTAAAAAGGAGACCTCTCATGACAACACGAAAAAATTCCCAAACTACAGTTTTTCTTCCCATCACCCAAAATAAAACAAAAAAGTCATCTTAGCTGCGCTTTTCGCAGCACTCGCATACGTCTCAATTCAGTCGCTACACGTTGCTATTTTTGCCCCGATTGGCGCACCTTTTTTCCACGTCGGTAACGCTGTCGTCGCCCTCGCAGCCCTTTATTTGGGACTAGGCTATGGCACTTTTTCAGGTGCCATTGGCCTTGCTATTTTTGATATCGTCAATGGTTATGCTGTTGAAATGCCCGTTGTTTTTCTAGGTAATATCCTAGTCTCCTTAACCATTCAGATTGTGTATAAGGTGCTACGTCACTTTTTTGATGACAGGCTTTGGCTCATCACTATCGCAGTCTTATCTGGCGTTTTAATGAAACTACTGACCGATTTTTTGAAAGGTCTCATTCGTGCCTTGGTTACTGGGGCTAGTTTAGAACCCGCAGCTGCTGCTGCCTTTACTTCTCTTCTTGCCACTGCCATTAATGGGATTGGCACGATTATTCTAGTGACACTTTTATATTTGCCACTGAAAACCATTCTTACCAAATTCGTTAAGTAAAAAGACTGGGACAAAAGTCTCTAACAAATATGTTGTTTTGATGCGAAACTCGCATTCTTTTGACAAAACAATACGAAATTGGTAAGAGAAAAGTTTATTTCGTGGTAAACTGATATTCTTTTTGCGAAATAATACAAACAAAAGAAAAGCAAACTCGTTCAATCAATTTGATTGTCTAAGTTTGCTTTTCTTTTTGGTGACTGAGGACTTTTGTCTTAGCCTCTTTTTTAGTTGATAACAAGTTTATCTTTTAAAGTAGACGCCAGATATATACCAGCATCGGTAACATGGTATCGTTGTATATTATTTTTATCTCTAATAATTTATTTCCCCAAGTAAGCTATGACTTCAACTTCAACCAAAACATCTTTAGGTAGTCTTGCAACTTCGACAGCTGAACGAGCTGGAAATTCTGCACCAAAAGCTTTTGCATATTCAGTGTTAAAGGGTAGGAAATTTGCCATGTCACTCAAAAAACAAGTTGTCTTAACCACATGATTAAAGTCTGTACCAGCTTCAGCTAGAATCGCACCGACATTTTCCATGACTTGTTGTGTTTGTTCAGTAATTGTCACACCTACAATATTACCTGTTTTAGGGTCTAGTGGAATCTGACCTGATGCAAACAGAAAATCTCCGACGATTTTCCCTTGAACATAAGGTCCAATAGCACCCGGTGCTTGGTCTGTTGCGATTGTTTTGATTGGCATAGCAATCCTCCTCGTATAATATATTCTAGTAGTGATTAACCACTACGATTTTTACCTAATTGATATTAATTTTCACTTGACTACTGAGCCGTTTCTCAGAGATAATAGTTCTGGAATGGACTCACGGATT
>NZ_BAAGGP010000044.1:0-23320 GCF_054658615.1 Pseudolactococcus yaeyamensis | reverse complement strand
TGGTATTTAGACCAACTTTAAAGTCGAGGAGAAGTTATGCAAGAATTAGGCGTTTTTATCATGTACGGTATCCCATTTATCGTCCTTGCTTTACCCGTCATGAAAACGATTGGAGAAAATACTGGACGCTTGAAAGTTGGCTCGTTTTCTGTCTATGTGTTGATAAAGTTGGTGATTCCTTATGCCCTTTATTTCTTCATGATATTGTATTTATGGGAATATATCGGCTTATGCCAAAATTGTGGGATTTTTACAGTGACTTATCATCAAGAGAATGGGATAAAACACAGATCGTTGTAGAGTTATTGCTTGGGATTTTGAAAGCGGTTGGCTTATTTATAGTGATTACTGTGTTCTTCTATCTCTTTGCCTTTATGGCGTTTCTGGGGATGATTGTCTTGATTTTGATGGTCATCAGTTTTGTTTTGTATTTTGTTGGTTTTCTATCAATATTTTAGAAAAATAGTTTGATAGAAAGTAAAGTGGCTATGAAGAACTTCCGTGAGTGTAAACTTGTGGGAGTTTTTCTGATGTTTTGACTTTTTGATGATATATTATACGATTTATACTAAGGGTTGAATTCATCTTTCACAAATTCAACTAAACAAATTAACACCTTGATTTTGAGCAGATTTAAATTTGAAACGGAATCAAGAGTTATTGTCTCACATTAAAAAATATAACTGGTTAAGATAAAAGACAAATTTCCAATATTGTTTGGAGTTTGTCTTTTTTTAGTACAATTCATCTGACTAAGAATTTTGTATAAAGGTGTGATTAATTTTATGACTAAGAAGATTACCACAAATGATAAAGGAAAAGTAAAGATGAAAAAATAAATTATATAATATGTTGCAAGTTCTAAATCAAGTAATTGGGCATGAACTAGATGAGTATGTTAGTGCAGAAAATTTGTATGACAAAGCAGATGAGACACCGACATCTAGTATTTCATTTGTGAAAAGCGAAATTTCTCCTGAAATGATTGAAATCATTCAAAATGGTGCGGTACTGACTGAAGATGAATGAACTCCAGCAGAAGATTATATCAGTCGCTATACACAAGAATATAATGTGTTGATATTTCAGGAAGAATAAAGAATATGCTAACTATAATTGTCTAATGAAAAAACTATATCATAATTACTTTTCGAAAACGCTTTCGATAAAATCGTCTTTATATTCAAAAAAATCATGTTATTTAGGCAGTGGTTTTAAGATAACGGGATATAAATAACCAGATTGATTATTCTAAAAAAATTGAATAATAACTTGGAAAAAAGTTTGATATTATTAAAAATGATATTTTATTGCGCAAATCAAGCGTTTAATAGGATGGATAATTAAAATAAAATGAGTGGTTTTTATAAAAAAAAAAAAAAATAGCAATATTTCAGACAAAAAATATTATTTTTTTCCTTGACAGGCTTCTAATAAACTGTTACACTTAGTACCAATAAGAAGTGCTATTGGTCTATACTAATTGTATACATTTTTAAAGGGAAGTTTTATAAATACTTTCTGAAAATCACGTGTAAATAATAGTTAGTCTGATAAACTTACTGATTTATATTTATTTGCTCATGTCAGTAGAAGTTATCTAAGGTACTTGGTTTTAGAGAGGATATGCAAAAGTTGAAAATTATTGAGAAAACGAACAGAACGATTGATTTCCAAGAAATTAATCCAGAGAAACCAGATTTATTGACGCTAATTGGCGAAGTGAAAGGAGTGGATAGTCTTAGTGATGATAAAATCAACGAGATAAATCGGGAACTATTAGTACATAGTTTTGATGAGTTTATGACTAAGTTTTCACCCACTGTTTATTCATTTTTTAACAGTGCCAATGGTAAGGTTGTCTACTCGTTAAAAAGACCAGAAGGTATTGCTGCTGAAAATGTAACTGAAATTCCAATCAACGGCGATAATGATTTTGTCAAAATGATTGTGACCATGTTGGATGCTAAAAATTCAAATGGCTTAAAAAATAGTGATTTTAATTTTGAAAACGTTACCAATATGATTTCGCCACAAAAAGTCATGGATGACATCAAGCAAGTTCGGAAGGAAATCAATTACTTGTACGATCAGTATGAGGAACTTGAAGCAGAAGATCCTAAAAAATTGGAAATTGGCGACAAGCTAAACGAACGATTTGAAATGGCATCTTCTAACTATAACAACGTTATGGCGATGTTACCGTTAGCGATTGAAGATATTAAAACACGACTTTTGTTGGGGCAATCAGAAGATGGTAGTTCTGCAGAACAAGTGACTATCGGAAAATTAACAATGGGCGATAGTGGCGAACTTAAAATTATCGAATCACCAAAAGCTGAAACTAAAGAATTAGCACTCACTTCATCTGAAACAAGCAATGAATTGTCAACAATTTTTTCAGAAGATTATGAAGCCGTTTCATCTGATACAAATGACTATGTTAAGGACTTGGTTGTTAGAACTTTTTCACCATTACCAATGGTAGAACAAGTAGATATTAATTATGAAATTGAAGTTAATAACTATAATAGCTACTTGACTTTCTACAAAGATTCAAAATCAGATTTTATCAAGATTGTTAAACCTTTAATTGAAAAAATCATCGGTGTTAAATTGTATTTTGACCAATACAAAGCTAAAAATAAAGACATGCAGCCAACACTTCTAGTCACAAATAATAAGCTAGAAATGATTACAAAATCAAGTAATATTGTTCGCTTGGAAAAATATTTAAATACAACGAATAATAAAAATGATTTTGAAAATACAATTTGGATGGGAATTGTCGCCGACGTTGCTTTGCAAAATAAGAGCGATGTCAAATTAACAAGACAAAGATTCCAGGGTAATGCGAAAGTTGCTAAGAATAACGAAAATACAGTAGAGTCATTAGCGATTCTATTAAATGTCTTGAAAGATTACAACGTTCAACTTTACTTTAGCTTTGAAACGGGTGAAGAAACAACTTTTGATGATTTGGCAATCAACGGCGTTGGTAAATATGTTGACCATTGTAAATCGCTGATGAAACAAGATTATAGTCAGTTTGCTGTACCATGTTATCCTAACTTTACGATTATACCTAAAAACAAATCTGGTGTCTTGCTTGACAGTAAAATGGTTGCGGTTGATGGCAACAGTGCAGCATTATCTCAAGAAAAAGAAGATATGTTGAAATTGTGGTTAGAAGGCGTTTACGTAGGCGCAGCTTATGTTGCTGCTGGATTAGTTGCAGCATGTCAATGTTCTGGTTATCTTGGTACACATTTCGATCGTGTTCTTAAAAATACCCCGGGTGTTCGATTTGATATTGAGGCTAAAGATAATTCACTTCATGTCGCAACGACTTTGACAAAAGAAATTAGTGGCTTTACGAATAGTGTCAAAAATGAAATTAACCGTTTGAATTTTGGTTTCTGTTTTGCATCTGAAAATGCGACTTATAAAAATAAAGATATCACTAAAGTGACAGTCTACAAAGCAAGAAGTTTGGCAGAAGGTGAAAATGGTTTTGAAGAAACCTATAAAACTTGGTTAAGTAGCTACGTTGAACGAGTATTAAGATACCAAACCAATGATTTCAAAATGGATAATATCCAACTATTCTTTAGCATGAATCCAGAAAGTACTAAGAGTAAATGGCTGAAAGACAAAGGCTTTATTAACTCTATTATTCAAGATGGTGACGATATTACTTTCGATATTGATGAACAATCAAATCGTTGTCATGTCAATCTGATATTTAATGGTAATGTTAAAAATCTAGAGGTAGAAGTTAATCGTTCAGTAGCATCTGCCTCATAAAAGAAAGTGTTTATTACTTGTTAGATGTTTTATCTAACGGTACTAAAATATATTAAACTCTAAAGGAGAATAGAAAAATGGGTTTTAAACTTGTTGTTGAAGGCGGACCCGAAAAGATTGAATTTTCGGAAGAACAGTTGACAGGTGTTAAATTTGTAATGGATACACCTGAAGATTCAAATGCACGTAGCACAGATGTTGGCACAACTTTGATTGTCAAAGGTAAAATTTTGACAGCAACTGCTGGCGAAAAAACAAATGGGCCATTGCAACTTGCAAAATGGTCAGTTGTTCCTGTTGAACAAGCAGATACTTACCGTAGTGTTGCGGTTGGTGTTGTCAATGCTGGTCAAGTGGTTCGTGAATTCACTTTCCCCAATGCTTTTGTTGTAGATTACACAGAAAGCTTTGGAGATACAGAAGGTATCGGCGAATTTATCTTAAAAATTAAACAGAAAAAAGATAAAAACAAAGATGTAAAACTTGAAGGTGGCTACGGAATTTAAAAAGCAGATCATAGGTGTACACAGATATGTTCTGTGTACACCTTGATTTTTTATATAGAAAAATAAAAATGACGACTTATTACGAAACTTTAAATGTACTCCCAACTGCCAAACAAGAAACGATAAAACAGTCTTATCGGAAGTTATCCAAGAAATATCACCCAGACCTCAATCCTAATGATAAAGCATCAGAAGAAATGTTTATCAAGATTTCTAAAGCCTATGAGGTGCTTAGTGATGCAGAAAGTCGAAAAGCATACGACCAGAAATTAGCAAGTTCATCTAAAAAGACAGCTAGTTTTTCACAAGAAAAAAATACATCTAATCGCTCCTCAGCAAGTTCAATGGAAGATTTATTTCAACAAAGTTCAAAAGGGTTTGAATCATTTTTTGGCTTTAATGGCGCAGGCGAAAAAGTCCAGAAAGGGCAGAAAGAAGTACCAATTGATGCATCCAATCTTTTCGATGATTTTTTTAAGCGTGGAGGTAAAAATGGGTAGTAAATTAGGAAATACGGTAATATCAGGAGGGATTAGTGGAAAAATTAAGTCCTTATCAGCGACTTCTCACTTATCTCAAATATCTAATCCTTCAAATTTCGAGTTAGTAGTAGATGGTGCTACCGTTCAATGTCCATATGGTTCTAAAAAAGAAGTAAAGTTAGATCCAAAAGGGAGAGGTATTAGAAAGGTAAATGCTACTGGGAAATTATCTCTTTCGATAGAAGATACAAATTTAGAAGAAGGGAACTTTGAAATTTGTAATAAGTTGACTGAGAAAGAAAGAAAAAAAACAGGTTCAATAGTATCACAAGTAAAGTGTATTCCTGATTTTGAGGATACATGGACGAGAGGAGACCCTAAAACAACGGTTGATTCACAGATAGCACTCCATAAATTTTGTATGTTGAGATGTAAAAAATGTAACGTTGATATTACGATTTTGAAAACTACTCAAGGGGAGAGTGATAATTCATCAGATGAGATAGTCAGTATGATGAAGTGGGGGAAAAATGGGCTATCGTATGTTGGATACGGAGCAACTGGCAATTTAATCTGGAAAGAAGGGATAGCTAGTTGGAAAAAAATAGGTGATAATACTTGGTATAAGTCTGCTGTGAAGAGTACTAAATCAGGTCAAAAAACTTGGAAACAAGTTTACGGAGATGTTAATCGTTTTAAGTCTGTTCAAGGTGCAAAAAATGTAGATGAAGCATTGAATGGTACAGGTCAAATTGTTAAAGGTAGTGGAATAAAAGGTGCAGGGAAAAGTGTTGGCAAACTTGGAGGGACTACAGCAGTCCTTGATGGAGGACTGACTTATTTAGAGAGAAAAGATGAGTATGGAAATACAAGTGCTGCAATTGATGGAGTAGCTCACGCAGGGACAGCAGTTGGGTCGATATATGCTGGTGCTACTGTTGGCAACTTAATTCCTATTCCAGTAGTAGGTCCCGTTGCAGGAGCTGTTGTAGGATATGTAGCTGGTGGGCTAGGGAATTACGTTTATGATGGTTTTGCACATGGAAAATGGGGATTTGACGATTTTGTGGAGAATTTCAAATTATGGTGAAATTATTTTTCAGAGATATCATTTTTATAGGTGAAACTGCGAGTAACGCTATTTATTTTGATACTAAAAATAAGTTGATTTTAAAAGCTCCTAAGAATCCAATGCTTGATATGAAACAAACTAAAAGTAACAACATATATTCTATTCTGTTGATAACTATTATGCCAATCCTATTTGTTATTATAGGGAAATTTATTGCTTTTTGTACAACTGGAAGTGAGATGTATTATGATATGACTGTTTTATTTTGTTTGTTACTAGTTTGGTTTTCAGAAACTGTTATATTATCAATTGTTGTAGAGAAAGCATTGTATGGTCCGATAAAAAACATTCCTATTGAGCAACTTGAAAAAGCTACAAAAACAGAGTTTCGTCAAGCTCATCTGACTAACAATATTTGGAATATTTTTAGAGATAAGAAAGTAACGTTAGATAAAAAGATAAGAATGTTCCTATTTATTGCAGTCATGTTAGTTTTAGGATTAAGTACTATAACTATTACTCCATACATGATTGAAACACATGGTGGATTTTTAGGGCATAAAGTGGGAAGTGAGATAATAGGACTATCTTTACTTGGTTTCTTGCCATTTTCTGTAATTTTACTCTTATGGATTAACAATCCATTTCGTTGGCTAAATGTTGTTGAAAAATATCAAAAAAGAAAATTGGAGAAATAATAAAAATGAACGAAAATATTCTACCCCTTGGAACAGTAGTAACACTAAAAAATGGTGATGGTTCAAAATTGATGATAATTGCTAGGGCTAGTATTGTGATAGAAGAAGAAAAAGAAGCATATTATGATTACGCCTCTGTTTTGATACCACAAGGGATGATTACTCCTGAAACAGTTTATTTCTTCAATAGGGAAAATGTTGAAGAAGTAGTATTCAAAGGCTTTCAAGATTATGATGAGCAAGAATATGAAGCAGAATATGATGACATGATTGCCAACTCTAAAATTCCAAAAGGGAATATAGAATGAACTCATTATATTTAGTCAGACTAATATGAGGTTAATTCTCGTTCTTTGTTCCTCAAATATTATTGATAAAAAATATCAAAAAAGAAAATTGGAGATGAAGTTAAATGTCAGAACGTGATTTAGAAATTGCAGCGATAGAAAAAACTGTGATGCAAGAAATAGTAAAAAGACAATGGATCGTAGAGGCAAAGATTGATAAGATTGTCAAGGAATTACCACAAGGATTTGTTGATTTAGGTGGCGAAAGATTTATCTTTAAGAAAATTATTGCTGGGAATGTTGGGATATTGATTCCAGATGAATTTGATCTAATGGAGCAAGGGGTAAAGGATGAGAAATATCCTTATATCAATCAGGCAGATTATATTTTTAGCGACGTAACAACAACTCAAAATATTAGTCTAATGCCCCTAGAAGCAGCAGTTTCTGATGAAGAATTTCCGCAACTCGTAAGTGGCATATTTAGTGCCATAAGAAAAGTGAATCCTCATTTCAAGATTATCAGTGAGGAAATTTCCACTCCTGATAATTCTTTGCCATTGATTAGTTATTTTGATGTGCTCATACCAACATTAGATGAAGAAATCTATACTTTTATGGGTATCGCCTCTTTAGAATTTGAAGTTTTCTTACTCACAATTACCTGTCCTAAAGAAGAATACGAGCTTTGGCGACCGCTCTGTATTGGTATTTTGAAAACATTGACTTTGGAGAGAGAAGATGAAGCATAAGAAAAATATACAAGTGTTATTAGATGTTGCTATTTTGATTCTGTTAGTTACTGCAAGTGTTTTTTCGGTTATTGAAGCCTATCCTCTCGGGGTTTCTATCCTATTTATCAGTTTGAGTTTTATTCTTTTGATTTGGCTTTTGACAAGGCGTTTTAACCGGTATTATTCTAAAAGATTCATTCAGTCAAAACTCAAAAATATGTTATTGATAGGAGAAAATGGCGAGATAATAAAAACTTGGCACATTTCAGGAGAACGGGCATTAGTGATTGGTAAAAGCTATAAAAATAATTCTGTTGATATAGATTTATCAGATTCTGATTACGCAGTATTGATTGGAAAAGAACACGCTGTGATGAACTGTATTGAAGGTAAATGGTTTATCGAAGATTTAGGCACAAGAAATGGTACGGGCATCAAGTCAAAAGATGAGACGAAAATATATCGGTTGACAAATTTACCTTATGAATTAGCAGCGCAAGATTGTATTTATATTGCAAAAACAAAGTTATTGGTGCAGTAGTACCGAAATTAGATAAGACTAAGATAGGAGTAGTGAAATTATGGGTGGTTTAACGAGATGTGGTAATGGGCATTTATTTAGTTCGAGACGATATGGCAACATTTGCCCCTACTGTAATATGACGGTGAAAGAAGAAAAGGCTTTGAATAATCAAGCTGTTGGAACAGATGAAACATTTGACGAAAATAGTGAGTATATGGATGAATTACAAGTTATTGATCCAGTAGTCGGGTGGCTTGTTTGCATTGAAGGACCGCAGATGGGCAGAGATTATCGAATTATGGCAGAGAAAAATTTTATCGGTCGTTCAGATGATATGCAAATTCAGATTCTTGGTGATAACCGAATTGCGAGACGAAACCATGCCATTATTGCCTATGACCCTTTGAAAAGAATTACTTTAATTTTACCAGGAGATTCACAGGGATTAGTTTATTTGATGAACGATGCTGTTTATACACCGACAGAGTTGAATCCTTATGATGTGATTCAGCTAGGTAATAGTAAATTTCTATTTATACCGTTATGTGGCGAAAATTTTGAGTGGGAAAGTATGAAACAAGGTAAATGATACGATGAACTACAATGATCCTTTAATCTGGTTAAGTTTACTTATTGTTGTGCTGATGATTTTCAGAGTGTTTGGCTTTAAAGAAAAGGGAACGCTGTTTCCAATTGAGGGCTTTAGATTATCTGGTACAGAAAATGTAGTTGATAATCTACAAACGATTTTTTGGCAAAATAATGAGATGCTTGCGTGTTTGACTAGTGGCGTCGGTCAGAAAAGAGTAGGCGAACTATCTTGTAAATTAGCTGAGGAGACAGTTCGTGATAATTTTAGTGCTTTAAATGTACTAGAAAATCCACATGATTTTTTAAAGCGTTGTTGCTTAGAAAGTCATCGAAAAATCAGCGAAAACATTAATGTTCAAAGTGGTGGCTGTTCTATTGCTTTAATTTATATCAAAGACAGGCAACTATTTTGGGTAAGCTCAGGAAATATTTCTATTTATCTTTATGACGAAAAAATGACACGATTGAATAAACGAGATTTGTATAAATATAAGTTGAGAGATAAGATATTGGATGGTCAAATCTCAGAACGCCGTGTTTTAACGAATACTTTGAAGAATGAGTTGACCAGCTATTTAGGTTATGAAAACTTTCGTTATCTTGAGGGAAATAAACAATCAATCAAATTGAATCGCTATCAAAAGGTAGTCGTGTGTAATAAAGAAATTGATGATACAATCTCTGAAC
Source organism: Pseudolactococcus yaeyamensis (assembly GCF_054658615.1). Classification (NCBI taxonomy): domain Bacteria; kingdom Bacillati; phylum Bacillota; class Bacilli; order Lactobacillales; family Streptococcaceae; genus Pseudolactococcus; species Pseudolactococcus yaeyamensis. The sequence continues at coordinate 13,933 of NZ_BAAGGP010000044.1, read as the reverse complement.
TTAGTATGGAAAAAGTGTTGGATAAATCAATTTCAACTGAAAATAAGCTTGAAAAATTTAAAACATTGTATCAAGAATTAAGACGACAAACAGACAATCAAGCCACGTTCATCTTGGCTGAAAAATTCAAATGATTGCGATGAGCGTTAGGAATAGTATGAGGAACGAAGGTAGATGAGAAAAGAAAATAGTAATTTTGAAACGAAATATCTTACTGAAGCAGGTGGGAAATTAGAAAACAAAGACTATTTTGCTTTCGTAGAAGAAGATGATTTTGCCTGTTGGGTCATGGCATCTAGTATTGATGAAAGTGAGACACAAAACAGTGCGGAGTTAGCTGTCAAAAGTGTGTTAGATTCTTTTATCCTTGCCCCAAGTATTACCACTCAAAGTTTAGCGAATCTAATTAAAGAAGCTAATGCAACCCTGAAATATGAGAGTAGTCGCAGTCGTTTACAAGCGAGCATTATGATTGTGGTAACGGATTATATCAATATCCGATATGCGAGTGTAGGAAATGTTCACTTACAATGTATTAATAATGATAAAAAACGGTTTTATAGTAGAGATCAAAGTTTTTATCAAGAAATGATTGATGAAGCTATGGTTCCTTCAGACCGTTCTTATGGTTTTGAAGAACGAAATAATCTGACTGAATATCTCGGGAAACGAGGCAAGTTAAAACCGTTTATTTCAGAGAAAAGAAAATTACGGGAACTTGATTCTCTGGTCATGACGACAGTTGGACTTTGGGAACATGTGACTGACATTGAAATAATTGATGCCATGCAAGAGGCAAAAAGTTCTCAGGAGGTCATTGATAATTTAGAGGAGTTACTTTTAAGTGGGCAGCCACAAGAGCTGAATAATTACACCATAGCAATCGTTATGGTGAATAAGTTGTTTGAGAAAAGTAAAAAGAACTATAAAATGCTGAAAAGAGCAGTGATTATCGCTGTTCCTATTTTGCTTTTATTAGGTATGTTACTTTTTATGTCTTATCGAAATTCAGTTAAAAGAGCTGAGAAGATAGATAAAATTGAAAATTTTGTCAAAAAAGCAGATCAGTTTGTCAAAGAGGGCAATTTTAAAAGAGCTTTGGAAAAATATGATAGCGCTTTGAAAGAAAAAGATGGTATCAAAAAATTTAATGCGCACGAAATTGAACTCAAACAAAAAATGGCTCAGTTATTGGTTGATGCTAATACAAGCGGTGAAAAAGATGAAAATGAGACAGCTAAAAATTTGTTTGTCAAGGCACGTGATTTGAAAATAGACCACGAAAAAGTCCTAGAGATTTATCCTAATTCGTATTTAACGGATAAGTTTAATTATTATGATACCAAAATGTATATTTCTGAGTTAGAAAAATTAGGCGATACTCAAACAGAGGCGGAGCAATATGCGGAAGCCCAAGCAAGTTATAAAAAAGCTAAACAAGAAGCTATCCTGCTCAATGACCAAAACAAAATCAAGGATTTGAATGTCAAAATTGATACAGCTAAAACTCAGCAAGATATAGCGGATAAAGACAAAATAAAAGCAGATGCGGATAGAGAAGCAAGCCAAGCAGAACAAGCTACTGGTGATACACCAGATGAAGATTTAGCAAGCCGTTATGACAAGATTGCCGACCAATATGATGAAGCAGGTTTTCATGATAAGGCAAGTCAAATGCGAGCTAAATCCGAAGAGCTTAAAGCAGCTACCCAAAAAGATTATAATGCGAAGCAAGAGAAAGTTGCAGAAAAACTAGAGACCGACGGTGATACGTCATTAGGTAAAAAAGAATATGATATGGCAGTCGGTTTATATCAAGGTGCTCAAAAAATTTATCAAAATATTGGTAATGATGCCCGTGTCCTACAAGTTCAACGTAAAATTGACACGATAACTAATTTGAGGTTATTTCAGGCAGCACAAGCTAGTCAAGGTCAGTAAGGTCAGTTTGTTAAAAGCTAGAAATTATGATTCTGCAACTATCTCATTATAAAATCACCCCTATTGAAAGAAGAAAACAATGAAAGAGATACTACAAAGTCGATTAAATCAATTACCTAGTTTAGAAGAAAGAGCTGTATTAAAAGAAATTTTAAACGGTGTTTTTAGTGGCTTAATTGACTATACAGACCAAGAGCTATCAGCGATAAAAGATAGGGTTTTTAATGATATTGAAGATGAAGCTAGTAAATTCGACGTTTTCTACCAAATAACTTCAAAAGATGAATTTAATCCAATTTCGAGTCTTTATTTTCCGATTGATGAAAATGATTTAAGTGAAGAAAATGATTTAGAAATCTTATCTTCTCGGATTAGGGAAGATGAGCAAGTAACTTTAACCAAGGTTTATCTGAATTGTGATTTTATCAAAATCAATCGTTTTTTGAAAACATCTCAGAATCGTCAGTTTCGTGGTAACTTGGTCACAACTCAGAGAGAGATTCCGATAAAAGTAGGCGTTCGTCCTTATACTGGCTATATCCAACAACTCGAGCAGCTCTATATTAATTTCATTAATAATGATATGCCTTGGCAAACGATACTGCATCCTTACTTGTACAAATTTATCGAGATTAATTTAGCGACTAAGGTTGATTTAGCAATAGATGAACAAGTTATCAAGGTTGAGTGGCATTTGGAAGAGATGGATGCCTATCAAAAAATGGATACAGTTCCTTTATGGAATATTAAACAATTTGAAGTGAAAAACGAGAGTTTTCCTGTTCCTGCTAAAGATCGTGTTAATTTTGAACATACGATAAACCTTGAAAAACATGGTCTCCAACATGGCTATTTACTTAATGTAGATAAGCAAAATGTTTTATATGTGAGAAAAGGTTTACAGGATTTGACGATTATCTCTAAAGATGAGCGTGTGCCTAAATGGAAAGTTTTCCAATTTATTCAACCTTCTCAAGAAGAAGCAATCACTTTATTAAACAGTAATCATCAAGAGTTGTTCTTCACAGATAGATTTGCGAAAAGAGAAAATCACACCGTTCGGTCAATGTGTGAAATTTCCCGCATTATTAATGGTTATGTTTTTATGAAAAATATAGCCTTGGAACACGTGGAAATTGTAGAAGAATATACGGATACAATTGAAACTTATGAAGTGAATCCATTCATTAAAGATAATATTCGTGCTGAAATGAATAGAACAGTAATGGTTTTGAGTTTTAAAGTTAGTCAGCAAAGCCAAACGATTCGAGATGAGATTAGCTTTTTAGTTTCAGAAGTTCAGCTACATTTTCCAGAATTTAGATGTGTAGGTAAAATCATATGATGTTTTTATGGGAGTTGTTGATACAAGCCAAGCAAGAAAAGGCAACAATACAGGAAATCAAATTTCAGTATCCTAAGCGCTATTCTCCATACTTGGAGTTGAATTTTGAAGACTTGAATACCTTATCTGTTCAAAAAGATGTGGAGATTAATCCTTATTATCGATTTTCTGAGATTTTTAATCGGATGTTCTCACCAGATGAAATCGATGATACAGAGTTAAAAAAGGTTCTGTTTGATTTATTTATCCACTATATCGGAACGATTGACACCAATCGTGGCATGACAAGGCGTGAATATCAAATTGGATTTGTCAAAGATGACATCGCAAAAGGTTTATTCGGTAAGGAGGTCAAATCAAACTTCCCTTTATTCTCGGAGGAAAATCAGTATTATTTGGCAAACAGTCTTTTGCGTTTGTATCAGACAAATGAAGGGGTTTTAATCTTTCGAGAGGCGATTAAAGCAATCTATCCTAAGGCGATTATTTTTGTCAATGTTAGTGGAAAAGATGAGATGACAGTCTTTCTTCAAATAAAAGAGACAACATCAGAACAGAAAAAAATAGAGGTTCTTAAACAACTCTTTTTACCTTTTAAATTTAAAATGCGTGTGTTTTATGAGTATATGTTTGGCATCATTGGCGAAGAAACCTTGATGAAGATAGAACAGATGATAATTGATTAATTATAACGATAATGTGTAGGACGGATAAAGATGGTACTTTATAAATCAAAATTAGAACAAGTGTATCAACAAAAAAATGAAAATCGGTATTCACGAGCTGAGTTGGAAAAGCTGACGACTTTACAACTGAGAGATATTTGTTATCGAGAAAAAATAGTTAAAGGCATCGCTAATCGCCTAGATCGTGATATGTTTATCGAAACGATTTTGCATTTTCGAGGTGTCAACGACGATTACTTGATTAGAGAGTATCGATCAGAAGGCTTTAAAACGTTAAGTAAAGTGATTCAAAAAAATTTGGGAACTCAACTCCCACAGTCAGAAACGATTTATAACCCTGCAAAAATCACGATTTTTAACGGGCTTGCGATTGAGGAACGTGATGCCTACCAAGTATCCGCAGAAAAAGGCTTACTTCAACTATCAAATGCTTTATTGGTTGATGAAGCGGGAGAGCTATGTGGTATTTTCAATCTTATACCGACGAACAAAGAAAATACCAACTTTGTTTTATGTTTGAATAAGGAAATGCCAATTCACCCCTCTCATAATAAAGTTTTCCATATTTACTATTTTAAAACGCTAGAATCAGAATACCTCTTTGACTTATATTCAGGTAATCAGCGCTTATTAGATATACCACTAGATTATTATGATACACGCTTAATCAATCTGGAGATTAAAGATGTTCCAGTGACAAGACAAATCTTAGCGATTGACTTTGGTACAAGTAATTCAACTGCTGGACTTCATATTAACCCTGATTATTTGGAACTACAAAATAATCATGATGTCTTAAATGGCAATATCCAGCAGGGTGAGATAAACTTTGTGACCTTCAAAGATGTAACGACATCTGGTAATGTTTGGACGAGTTTGTTGCCAACGATTGCCAGTATTGACGATTGTCAAGATGCACAAAATATTCAGTTTAATTTTGGATATGAGGTCTTGAAACACCAGTCTTTATCACATGGTAGTGAGTTGAGTAGCACATTCCATGAAATCAAGCGTTGGGTTAATAACTATGAACAAAAAGAAAATGTTAGTGACTATCAAGGCAATACTGCTACGATTTCAAGGGGCGAGATTATTCAAGCCTACATTAACTTTATCATCAGTCATGCAGAACAACAGTTCAAATGTCGCTTTGTAAAATTACATATTTCAAGTCCGGTCAAATTGAAGCATCAATTTTTATCCATGTTTCAAGCTTTACTACCACAGTATGAAATTGAATCTAAGCACGCTTTAGATGAAGGGATGTCTGTTCTCTATAACACGATTGCTAATCACATTGATAGACAAGACTTTTTAGATGGTGAAACTTATCAAGCCTTAGTCGTAGATTGCGGTGGTGGCACGACAGATTTATCATCTTGTACTTTTCGGATAGAAGATGGCAAAGTATCTTATCATGTCAAAATCGACACGACTTATGAAAATGGCGATATTAATTTTGGTGGTAATAACTTAACTTATCGGATACTGCAGTATTTGAAAATACGTTTTGTTCAGTTTTATCAAAATAATTCGTCAATATTGCATCTGGAAGATATTTTCCCAACATCTATCAATGATGTCTACCGTTATATTGATGAACATGGTAAACAGACATTTTACGAGAACTTGGATAACTTATATCAGGAAGCTGAGGAATATCTGCCAACACAGTTCAGTCACTATAGCAATAAAAGTCAAGAACTATACAAACGTGTCCAAAGTAATTACTATGTCCTTTGGCAAATTGCAGAGAGCGTTAAAAAGAAATTTTATGAACACGCAGACACTTGGCAAGTGAGTATTGCACCGACAAAACTTGCCACGATTGAGACGATTTTAACTGAAACAAAAGGTTTCAAACTATCTGTCAAAAAAGGAATCGGACTAGATTATGTCTATAAATTGCCTGAGATTATCTTAAACAAAAATGAGATTGATGGCTTGATAAAAGGCGACATTTATACCATTATCAAAAACTTTTTTGAAGAATTATATCTGAATGACACACTTCAAGACTATGCCATTATTAAAATGACCGGTCAGTCTTGTAAAATTCCACTCTTTCGTGATGCTATGAAAGAATTTATTGCAGGGAAAAATATCGAATTTAGACATAAAGATAACTATTTACTTGATTTGAAATTATCTTGTTTAAGTGGCGTTGTTCGTTATTTGGAAAGTCGGAAAACTGGTCGGATTAGAGCTGAGATTGTTAATTCAACACCTAATACGCCTTATACCGTCTATGCACATGATCACCGTGGGCATCAAAAACAACTATTAATGAGTGCTGAGAAATTAACTCAAACAAGTGGTTTTATCTCTAAAGATGATGATGTCAGAGAGATGACCTTCTATCTTGAAGATAAAGAACATCATCAACATACTTGCTATCTTTATATCAATCAACCTGAGCAGTATCGCTCCGTCACGTATGAGGCGATTAATACAACCTATACCAAATTCATCAGACAAGATGATGTCGATACGATTGAAAATCATGAAGTGAAATTCTTCGTTTATGCCAGTGAAGATAAGTGGGGCTTTCATGTTCTACCTATTTCACGGCAAGAAGGCAATTTGACTATGGGTGAAGAAAAATTCTTCCCGTTTGAGACGGAGCAATGGACTGTTGATTTCTTTGATGGGAATAAGTGAACCAGATTAACTTATGTATTAAATAGGATTATGTACCGCCAAAATTAAAGGATAGGTGTGAAGTGTTGTTAATGATAACTGTACTATAGGGGGACGAGTTGAGATAGTTTGAAGTCTAACAATTTTAATTGAAAATATATAGGAGTAGCAAAATGACCGAAGCCTTAACATTTGAAAATCTGGCAATTAAATTGTCAATCCCTTATCTGTATATTGAATCTTTAAAGTTTGATCACGAGGTCAACCAACATGGCACGATGATATTTGGTGTTATTTTGGAGGAGAAAACTGCTCGTGAAGCTCTCAATCGTTCGTTTTCAGAGGAAAGTGCAGAACTCTTTCATAAACAAACTAACCAACGACTTTTCAGTGGGACGTTAGCTAATGTGACAATCAAGGTTAGAGATAATGTCTGGCATTTGCAAGCACAGGTTCTTTCAGCAACCACCAAACTAGACTCGAAAAAGAAAAAACGCTCATTTCAGGATGTCACAACGACATACGGGGCGATTATTTCTGATGTTGTGTCGCAATATCCAGATAGTCATTTTATTGCAGTAGATAGTTTATCTCACAAAACCAAAACACTTACTTTACAATATGATGAGACTGATTGGCAATTGATGCAACGATTAGCGAGTAAAAATCAAACATATCTTGTAGCAGACATATTGGATAGTCGTCCACGTTGGTGGTTTGGCTTGAAAAATGGAAAGTTGATTGAGCAAGTCCCAAATAAACTTCAAGTTATCAAACGGTATGATGCTTATCAAGAAAGTGCTAAAAATTATCAAGGTCAATCATATTTAGATTCTTACACAATCGTTGCATTTGAAAGTTATACAGCTTACGAATTGGGGGATTATTTAGTAGAAAATGGTAAACGCTATGATATTTTCAAATTCACGGCTGAAATAAGAGATGGTCTACTAGTTTATACTTATCAGGCAGTCCCTAAAGAAGGTTTGAAACACAGGTTATCAACCAAACAAGATTTAGTTGGTTTGACCTTATCAGGTGCTGTCATTGATATTAAAGGCAAGTATGTCAAAGTCCATTTGGATATTGATAGCAAACAATCAAAAGAACAGGCGTGTTGGTTGCCTTATACAACAGGGGTCAGTAACAACGCTCACTTTATGCCAGAAATCGGATCAGAAGTGATGGTTAATTTCCCGAAAAGTACTGAGAAAGACTACTTTGTGACTTTTGCGACTCGCAGTAAAGTTGAGAGCTATAAAGATGGCATTAGTAATCCGCAAACAAAGATATTGAGTAATTTACAAGGGAAAAAGATTTCCTTGGAAGAAGATGAGTTATCTATTGTTTCGAAAGAGGGGTTACATCTTGCTTTGACAGATAATCAAAATATCGAGTTTGCAAGTCCGACTGAAATCAAGTTACAGGCAGCAGGTAAATTGAGTTTTTCAAGTAGTGGTAAGATTTCTGTTACAGGCGATCAAGGGATTACATTGCAAGGTAGAGATACAAGTTCAATTTCAATTGCCAATAATGTTCAGTTGTTCAGTCCTGATTTGCAATATACAGGTGGTTCAGGTGTCAAGGCAGAACATAAAGCTTTTGAAGGTCGCAAGAATGTGACTAAAAAGAGGAAATCAACTTTAGAATTACAACCAATTCAAAGTTTGGATGCTTTAAAAACCACTTCACAAGCTCTTTCAATGATTTCAATCTTAACACACTCGAATAAAGTAGAAGGTTCTCTAAAGTTACGTGCTGCTAGTAAATTTATCAATTCATTAGCTTTAAACTGTCGTGAGAAAAGTATATCAAAGAATGATAAAAGTAATGGAACAAAATCAAAAGAAAGTACAACTGCTAAATATCGTGCCAAACTAAAAACTAACCAGACTAAACTTCAATTTTCAGGTCTTTTAAAGTCATCATCTTTAAAAGTGCAAAGTATTAAACCGAATGGTAATAGAGCCTTAACTAGAATTTCACCAACAATACTTCAAAAACTAGATGTGTCTAAGCCTAAAATAGGACAAACTATTTCTGCAATCGCTAAAATAGTTAGAAATCCAGCATTTCCTCAAATTAAAACGCCTAAAAAGATATGGACACCTCAGAGTTTATTATCAAGAGAGGAATTTTCTAAATCATCAGCTATTGCCACAGAAACAACTAGTACTTTGTCATCAAACACTGCCCAATCTAAATTGTCCGCACCTGCCACAAAATTGAAGCATAAACAGTCAATTAATGGTAATGGTGGTTCTGGAGGTGGTGGATTTGGTGTGATTAATAAAGGAGCTGCATCAGCGATAAGTCCTACTAAGTTTATGGCAGCAAGAACAAATAGAGATATTAAAGCAGCTAATCAAGCAGTCACAAATCAACTTAAATTTTCAATTAATCAATTACAGTTAAAATTAAGCCAACATAACTCAGCTGTTCTGAGTAATTACAAATTTTTAACTAATTTTGGTTCTTTACAGACCAAATCTAATAAACAAAGCAAGCTGCCAGCAAGAATTGGAAATTTAGATTTTATCTCTAGTCATAAAATTTCTAAAGAATTGATAAGTAAAGTATCAACGGTTAATTTAAAGAAAGAACTTCGCCATTTCGGTTTTGACCCAGTAGATCTTATCAGTGGTGCTTATAGTTTTTATCATTCAGATTTCAAAACTCAAGCTCAACAAGGGATTGACTGGTATTGGGAGTGGGATAGTGCAAGTTATCTCGTCGGGTCATTAGGTAATCGTATCACTTTTGCCTATGACAGCTCACTTGAATACCTTCCGGATGAAAGTGTGATGGTCTATGCGGATACGATGGGGAGAAGATACGTCTTACCGCTAGTTTTTGACGGTGATAGTTATCGTGATACGAAAAATCAGATTATCATTGAGAACAAGCAAGAAGTCTATTCAGTCAAGAAAATTGTCGATAAGGTAACCTATTACTTTTCACAATCAAGCAGCCTCCCTACGCTTTATTTATTGACAGAAATTCGAGATGATAATGACTTTACGACACAACTGACTTATGATGCCAGAGATTACTTGATGTGTATCACAGATTCAAATCAAGCTAGTTTTACGGTCAAATATAATGAACTTGGCTTGATTTCACAGGTCACACACAATCAAAAAATACTCGTTCAATACCACTATACAGCTGACGGCAATCTTGCAAGTGTGACAGATGAATTAGCAGAAAAAATTGAGTTCACTTATGACAACTACCTCATGACAAAACGCCGTGATAAAAATGGTATCTGTTTCCATTGGCGCTATGATGAGGATGAGCGAGTTGTGCATACTTGGGGAGACGGTCATGTCATAGAGGGATGGATTGCCTATTATCCTGATAAAGGCTATAACATCGTAACTAATTCTAAAGGGAGCGACACACGCTATTACTATGATGAGACTGGTTTAGTCAGTCAGATAGCTTATGGTGATGGACGGAAAAAACGCTTTGCTTATAATGAAAATTATAACTTGATCCAACGAATAGAACCTGATAATCAGCGTATTACTTATGTTTATGATGAACTTGGTCAGTTAATCGAACTTAACTTTTCAGATGGCACATCAGAAAAATACCGCTATGATGAAAATGGTGTGATGACACATTTAGTTGATCGTTTGGGCAAAGAAACAATTTATAGTTTTGATGATTCAGGACAACTCATTAGCAGTACTTACGATAAAAAAAGTGTTTTTGAAGGTCAGTATAATGCTCAAAAATTATTGACTCATGTGACAATTGATACTGAGTCTAACGAGATGAGCTATGATGCGTTTGGCAGAAAAATACGACAAGTCTCTCAAAATGGTGAAGTTCTTGAATGGCAGTATGATTCGCTTGGAAATTGCATTCAACAAATAGAACAAAAAGGTACTCATACAGAAATTTACACTTATCATTATGATATCAAAAACAGGTTAATTGAAACACGATTAAATGCTAGATTTCATGAATCATATCGCTACGATGTTCATGATAATGTGCTAAGTTATGAAAAAGATAATCAAATATTAACTCTGACTTACGATAAGTTAGACAAAGTTACCTCTATACTGGTGGCAGATGATAAATTTGAATTTTCATATAACCTAGATGGACAGCTGATACTGGCACTTAAAAATCGCAAGCAAATTTATAAAGCAGAGCGAAATGAACATGGGCAGATTATCGCAGAGACAGTGAATCAAGACTTTCGTAAGCTATTTGAATATGATGATTGCGGGCGTGTTGAAAAAGTAATTGATGTTGATAATAGTTGGTTTCAAGTTGTTTATGATGAGAATAGTAATGTTTTTGAAGTTAGAAATAGCGATGGAACTTGGGAACTTTATGATTATGATAGTTTTGGCAACGTTATAATGGCTAGAAATTTTGCAAGTAAAATTGTGCTAAATTATGACGAATCGTTAAATTTAATTGAAGAACAAGTTTATTTATCTAAAAATAAAAAACCGTCAACTTTAATTAGTTATGAGTACACAAAAGAAAATAAATTATCATCTATTAAGATTGATGATGTACTTGATGATATAAGAATATTTGAAGGAGAACAAAAACAACGACAAGTTAGTCTAATCAATGGAGAAGAATTGATATTTTCAGAAATCCAATATGAAAATGAAACATATGAAAAAGTTGTTGAGCGACAAATTGATGAATTAACGATGATTAGTCGTTATGGTACAACTGATAAGCTCTTTAAAAAACAAGTATCAACGCCTTATTTTAAACAAGATCTGGTTTATGGTTACTCAAATGTAGGTGGAAAAAATCGTTTAACAGAGAAACAAGACATTAGAAATCGAAAAATTAAAAGTTATGATTACGACGGTTATGGTAACCTTGTTCAAGAACGAGAAAATAATAAAATCTTATACAGCAGAACGATGAATGAAGAGCAGACTAACTTTAAAAGTCATCCTAATCAGCAAGAAAATTCTTATGGTGCAGTGATTAAAAGTGATGACGTTTCTTACGATTACGATCAACAAGGTCGAGTTATAAGAAGGCAACAAGGAACTGAACAGAGTCTTTTGAAATACTATAATTCAGGATTACTAGAAAGTATTGAAACTGAGAGTGAGAAGCTTTTATTTCACTATGATTGCTTTGGTCGTTTACTTGATTATGGTACAGAAAATAGTGCAGTTAGGTATGTTTGGGCTGGTAATGATATTTCATTAGAAATAAATACGAGTAGTCACCAAGCACCAGAGCTAATTCAATGGGTGACTGATTTTAATAGTCATCAACTATTAGCAAGAGTAACGGTAGAAAAAGCAGAATATTTTTCACAGGGACTAGGAGGTACAATTGAAAATGTTATAGATGATTCTGGGAGAAATGAAGATGTTCAATCAAGTTCAATATTTGCGAATATTAAAACTAAAGTATCATCAGGGATAATTTCACGACAAGGGTTAAAGAAAATCCAAAATTCAGACTTGTATTATAATCGATTTCGGTTTATTGACGAAAATAGTCAAAGTTTTATCCAGAGAAGTCCACTCGCAAATTTTATATTGATAGGGAAAGAGTATCTATATTTGGACAATGCGATGGAAAAATTGAGTTACGATGGCGTGAGTGAAGAAAGTTATTATGATTTCTCTTTTATTGGTAAATATGGTTTAGGTGCAACAACGATAATCAAAAAGGTCTTGATAAAGGATGAAAATTATTTGATGAAACCTATTAGAGCTCATAGCAAGGTTGTTTTACGCCCTCAAATAAACAACAAAAATGAGCTACTTAAAGGTTTGGAAGATTTTGGTATTCAAAGACTTGGGGATATTTTAGAAAATAATCTAGCGCAACGAGTAGAAATTTTTTTATCAAAAAATAAATTTGTTCGACCAGTTAGTTTGCCGACTGATTCACTAGCCATGTGGTAAAATAGAGAGGATAACAAGTATTGATAAATGGATAATAAGGGTTCTAAAAGAAGTTATGCCACTAATTCGAGCGGATATGGTGCAGCAGCGCCACCTCAAACAGGCGCTAAAGAATATTCTGGTACAATTCCAAGTAGTTACGGTGCAAATCCCAAAACTGTAATTGAAGTTGTAACAGAAGGTGCAATAATAGACTGTAAATTTGGTACAGAGTTTGCGACATTGAAAAGTTCAGGTAATAAAAATTTCAAGTCAGCAGGGAGAGTTCAACTCACGATTTCAGATACCAAGTTAAAAGAAAAAGATTTTAAAATCTGTAAGAAATTATCAGATAAGGCTGAAAAAAAGTGGAAGGATAAAGGTAAAAAAGGAAAGCCCCCTAATCCTGTCAAATGCAAACCAGACTTAGAAGACAAATGGACTGGATTTGATAAAGCTACTAAAGTTGACTCTGAACCCGGTTTAACGATTATGTGTCATCTGAAATGTCAAGAAGCAGGTGATAAAAATGCAATATCTATAATCGCAAGTGGTCAAGATGCTGCTCTAATAAAAGGTGGTAAAGAAGTTTGGGAGTTTCTTTTAGGCGATGACATTTATAAAGCATGGACGGGAAGAGACCCAGATAGTTATCGGAAGTTAGCATGGTGGGATCGCGCCTTATCTATTGCGAGTTTAATTCCATGGGGGAAAGCTGTTAAAGGTGGGAAATTAGCTCTTAAATATGGCGATGATTTAGTAAGAGGCGGAAGTAAAGTTGCCCTTAAGTATGGAGATGATGTTCTTAAATATGGCGACGATGCGGCTAGAGCTGGAAGTAAAGCGAAGAAAGCTATTTCAAAAACTGATGATGTATCTCAAATTAGAAAAAATGCGAAACAAGGTCAGCTATTTGAACAACAAGAGTTTCCTAAATTCGCAGAAAAGACTGATAATGCAGTTGAGCAAATAACAATAAAAACAAACAAAGAAAATGTAAAAATAAGAGTAGATGCTATAGGGGTAGATAAAAATACGGGGAAAGTAGTGATAAACGAATTTAAATCTTCTAACACAGCTCCTTTGACTCCTAATCAAAAAATAGGTTTTCCGGATTTAGAATTAAATGGTGGACAAGTTGTTGGAAAAGGGAAAGGAGCTTTTACAGGTGGAGTTGAAATACCTCCTGTAACTGTAGAAATTATAAGACCACCAAAATAAGTCTAGTGGTAATAAGTCAAGTAAGACTTGTCAATTTATTTTAGAAGATTTGAGAAATTAAGGTGCCCTAAATAATCCTACGAAAAATTCATTTTTTCGCAAGTGCTATCAAGGACTTGTGCTCAATAAAATTTTATTGATCCATATGCCTCCTTGGTGGCGTATAGAGTTGGTGGTTACGTAGTAGCGTCTCCACCAAACGC